>JBFEPU010000169.1:0-6437 GCA_041549915.1 Anaerolineae bacterium
CCGAAGAAGGTTGGGAGGCGTGCCGCAGGCACAAAGTTGTCTGTCTTGACGGTGTCCATCGGGGAGTGCCAGAACCCAAAGATCAGAAAACCGACGATCTTGGGCGCCACCGAGTTCAAGAGGAGCGTGGTGATGGTCTCATTCACCAGCCCGATCGCTTTTAAATAGCCGGGGATTAAGGCCCACAGGGCTCCGCCCAGCATGCCTAGCAGCACCATCAGCGGCAATAGCATCCAAGCTGGCTGGTGTCGGAACGTCAGCGCGCCCCAGGTAGCGAACGCCGCACCGATGTACAATTGCCCTTCGCCGCCCACGTTGATCAGCCCCACGCGCGAGGGCAGGGCGACGGCAAGGGCGGTGATCAGCGTCGGAATCATGGCCACGACGACTTCGGAAAAGCCGTATGCGCTTCCCAGCGTATGTCTGATGATGTCCTTGTAGGATTGAATGGGATCCTTGCCGGAAATCAGCAAGATCGCCCCGAAGAGTGTCAAGGCCAGCAAGATCACCATCGAGTAGCGGGCCAGGGAACTCGCCATCCTTTGAAAGAAGAGGGTAGGGCGGCGATGCGAATCAGCTCTCTGCGACATCCTGGACCTCAGAACCCGTCATGAGATGACCTACCGTGTAGATGTCCGTTTCTTCAGGCCTGAACGAACCGACAATCCTTCCGCTGCACATAACAATCAGTCGGTCGCTAAGAGTGAACAGCTCTTCCAGATCCTCTGAGATGAGCAGCACGCCCGCACCGCTGTCACGCGCCTGCACCAGAGCGCGGCGAGCGGCAAGGGCGCTTTGCACATCCAGCCCCCGAGTCAGGTAGGAGGCGATCACCAGTCGCGGGGCACCCATCATCTCGCGCGCGATCACCATGCGCTGCAAGTTGCCGCCTGAAAGTGCCCCGGCAGGGCCATACAACGAAGAGGGACTTTGCAGGACCTTGGTAGCCTCCGCGACATCCGTCTTGACAGCCTGCCAATCCACCGCCAGACCGCCCAGCCGCGCATAGCGCCAGGTCCTGGTCAACGCCATGTTTTCGAGCACGGTCATCCAGGGCGTGACCGCCATAGCCAGCGGGTTTTCCGGAACAAAGCAAACTCCACTTCTGCGCACCTGACGGATCGAGTAGTGGGTGGCATCCTTCCCAAAAAGGAGTTTCGATCCCTTGATGCCCACGTTCATCCCCAGAATGACATCGCCCAGTTCCTTTTGCCCATTGCCCGATACTCCGGCGACGCCGACGATCTCCCCTGGATAGACCGCCAGATCGATGGCTTTCAGGCTGGTTTGTGCTCCCTCACCATGCGTCTCGACACCACGAAGTTCTAGCAGCGGCTGCGTCGTCTCGGAGCGAGCCTGGCTGCGGCTGGGCTCTACCTTGGCCAGTCTCTTCTCGAACATCATGGCCACCAGTTTCTCTTCACTCGTCTCGGCCCGCTCCACGGTCCCGACAACGCGCCCGAAGCGCAGGACAGTGGTGCGGTCAGCGCACTGCAGCACGTCTTTCATCTTGTGCGTGATCAGGACAATGGCATAGCCATCCCTGCGCAGGCTGTCCAGAACGCGGAAAAGCGCCTCCACTTCATGTGGGACAAGCACCCGGGTTGGCTCGTCCAGGATGAGCAGCCGCGCATCAGCGAGCAGCAGTTTCAGGATCTCGACCTTCTGTTGCTCGCCGATGGAGAGCTGCGACACCGTCGCCTGCGGGTCGACCTGCAACTGGTAGCGCTCTGAATGATCTTCGATGCGACGCTCAATTCCTTGGATGTCGAGGACTGCTTCCAGGTCCGGCAGAAAGAGGGCAATGTTCTCCGCTACGGTGAAGGCTGGGATCAACATGAAATCCTGAAACACCATGCCGATGCCGACCGCACGCGCGGCGTGCGGCGAGACGATTGAGACCGGCTGCCCGTTGAGCAGAATCTGACCAGCGTCGGCGCGATAGAACCCGTAGAGGATCTTCATCAATGTGCTCTTGCCAGCGCCGTTCTCACCCAACAAGGCATGAACTTCCCCCGCGCGGATGTCCAGGTCCACCTGGTCATTGGCGATGACGTTGGGGAAGGCCTTGGTGATGCCGCGCATCGCGATCAGGGGGACGTCCGCTGCGGTGGATGCCCGGGCCATCACGTTGGGTGCCTGGGAGCTAGCCATCGGTCGCCGTCTCCCCTTGCGATGGAGGCGCTGTCGTTTTCAGCGCCTTGATGATCTCTGCGGACGTGGTCACCCAGCCGAAGATGCCGCCCTGAGCTTTGATCATTTCCAAGCTGGCGCTGTGGAACTCCGGGAAGTAGGATGCAACGCAGTCGGAGGGCACAATGCACTCAAAGCCACGATCGTTGGCTTCTCGCACGGTGGTCTGGACGCAGACTTCTGTTGTCACCCCACAGCAGATCAGGGTCTTGATGCGTCGATTCCTCAGGATGTGGAGCAAATCGGTGGCAAAGAAGGCTCCTTTGCCCGGTTTGTCAATCACTGGTTCACCTGGAAGGGGAGAAAGCTCAGGGATGATGTTGTGTCCCGGCTCACCCCGCACCAATATACGCCCCATGGGTCCCTCGTCGCCTATGCCTACGCTTGGATTCCCGCGTCTGAGCTTGGAGGGAGGAGCATCGGACAGATCCGCACGGTGGCCTTCGCGTGTGTGAACGATGAACAGGCCAGCCTGGCGGGCCGCTTGCAGGACGCGCTGACAGGGTGCGATGGCACTGCGCAGCAAGGAGACGTCGTTGCCCAACGCCTCCCCAAACCCGCCGGGTTCGAGGAAATCACGCTGCATGTCGATCATCAACAGAGCGGTCGTTGACGGCTCAAACGGCAGCGGATATGGCTCGGCCTGAAACCGAGACTTGGCCACCGCTATGCCTCCCAAATGGGCGGCGCCGGCCTCTGCAACACCGGCTACGGGCCGCCACCCCAGCCAATGTAGGCCTTGGCAAGCGCTTCTTTGATAGCGCTTTCGATATTCTCTCGAGCTTCCTCGATGTTGGAGCGCATGGCCCGCCGTGCACCGTCCGGGTCACGGGCGCTGATCCGCTCCAGGATGTCCAGGTGCTGAATGCAGGTGTTGGCAACTCGTCCGGGCGTGGCGAAATCGGTCATGCGGAAGACATGCAGGCGCTCGTTGAGCGTACTCAGGCGCTGCATCAGAGTTCGGTTGCCGGTGGCCTGGGCCAGAGCCTCGTGGAACCGCTCATCCAGGGTGCTGAGCTCGTCACTGTCGCCTTGAGGCTGCTTGAGGACGTTCTGCCAGACCCGACTCAGCTCGTCCCAGTCTCGCTCCGGCATGCCGTGCTCGGCCAGGTATTCGACCACGTACAACTCTAGGGCCAGGCGCACAGCATACAGCTCATCAACCTCCCGGATGTCCGGCTGCTTGACCGTGTAGCTCCGATGCGGCACCTTGTCGATCAGCCGCTTCTCGGCCAGCACAGTGAGGGCAGCGCGAACCGGGCTGCGGCTGACATCGAACTCCTGGCAAAGGGCCTCCTCGGTCAGACGATACCCCGGGGGGTACTCCCAGCGTACAATCCGCTCCTTGAGCGCAGCCACCAGTTTTGCAGTGAGGCTTGGGCTGTCGTCAGCGCCCATCGGTTCTTGCATTGGCATCCCAGGCACGAAGATATCTTGTACACAAGATTATATACCACATTGGATGCAATGTCAAGGATGGCAGGGCCGTTGGCTTGGGGTGTTCGATAGTGCTTTGTCGCTGTGGAGCACTCGGCGTAGCGCTGGCTGGCGCCTTCTCGCTTCGTACGACACAGAAGGGACCGCAGCCATGACTTTTACCTGACGCAAGGTGCGTGCGATTTGACGATTTCGCGAAAATGGTGTATAGTGGTTAGCAGGCTAACGACGTGGTAAGGTTTCTAACTCCGAGGCGGTGGTGCGATGAATGGTGACATAATGGAGAGATTGGAGGCCGTTGGCTTCTCTGAGTACGAGGCCAAGGCGTACCTGGCGCTGCTGAGAGAGAGCCCGGTCACGGGTTATCAGCTCTCCAAGCTATCGGGCGTGCCTCGGTCCATGATCTACGAGGTGATGGGCAAGCTGGTCACGCGTGGGGCGGTCCTGACGGTGCGCACGCGCGGTTCGACGCAGTACGCACCGCTTCCGGCGGCGGAGTTCTTCGACCAACAGCACCGCGAGCACGAGCAGCTCATCGATGCGCTCAAGGATGACCTCGCTGCCCTTGGCAAAGCACCGGACCTGGATTACGTATGGAACATTGAAGGGGGCGATAACATCATGGCCAAGGCTGTCGAGATGATCGAGCAAGCAGCCAAGCGCACGTATGTCGCCCTGCTGCCGGCTACCTTTCAGACGCTGAAGCCGGCGCTGTCGGAGGCGATCGCGCGGGGCGTACGGGTGGTGGTCTACACGACAAGTGCCGTGGACCTGCCCGGCGGCGACGTGATCGTGGTGGCGACGCCTGAGCAGCCCCTCGGCCAAGCGATCGGACTGGGGTTGATCCTGGTGATCGATGGCCAGGAGGTGCTGATCGGCGAGGGGCTGACCGGGACACAGGCGCGCGCTTCCTGGACCAGCAGCCCGCTGCTGGTCTTTGTCGCTGAGCACCATCTGCGCACAGATTTGTACCTGCCCCGCGTTCTGGCCATGTTGGGCAAGCGGGCGCTGGAAGTGATTCAGGAAGAGGATCGGGAGCTGTTCGCGCACGCCTTCGAGAGTCACATTGACGGGTAGCGGATAGCGAGTAATCAGTGGTGGACAGTGGGTAACGAATGACGAGTAGTGAGTAATGGGTGATGAGTGGAGAGTAGCGGGTAGTGGGTAGAGAGTGGCAGGTGGGGTGGGGCTAGTGCGAGGAGGTGATCATGGCTGGTGAGGTGGCGATTGAGGTTCGAGGACTTGCCAAGTCATACGGACGGGTGCGTGCACTGCGCGGCGTCGACTTACAGGTGGAGCGCGGTGAGATCTTTGGTTTCCTGGGCCCCAACGGTGCGGGGAAAACTACGACCATACGCTGCCTGCTGGACCTGATCCGGCCCGACGGCGGCACGGCCCGGGTCCTGGGAATCAATCCCCAGGTGGACCCGGTCGCGGTGCGAGCCCGCACGGGATACCTGCCGGGGGAGCTGGCACTGGACGACAAGCTGACAGCCGAGCAGCAGCTGCGTTATCTGAATGCCCTTCGCGGGAACAGCGTGGACTGGACGTACGTGCGGCAGCTAGCCGAGCGGCTCGATCTCGATCTGAAGCGGCCGATCAGAAACCTGTCGAAAGGCAACAAGATCAAGGTGGGTGTTGTGCAGGCACTGATGCACCGTCCGGAGCTTCTGCTGCTCGATGAGCCAACCTTCGGGCTCGACCCGCTCATGCAGCAAGAGGTGCTCAAGCTGCTGGGCGAGGCGAAAGCGGATGGGGCAACGGTGTTTTTCTCCTCGCACATCCTGAGTGAGGTGCAGCAGACGGCAGAGCGCGTGGCGTTCATCCGCAAAGGGGTGATTGTGGAGGTGTCGGAGACCGCCTCGCTGATCAACCGGACGCTTCGCCGCGCCAAAGTTCGCTTCCGGACGGAAGTGGATCTGGAGCCGCTGGCGAGCCTGCGCGGGGTGACGGTGCTCTCGCGAGATGACTCGACCAGTGTGGCGCTGCAGGTTGAGGGCGAAATGGACGGCCTGATCAAGATGCTGGCAGCCTACCCGGTCTGCGACTTTGACACCGAGCGTCCTTCGCTGGAGGAGGTCTTTCTTGCCTACTACGAGGGTGACAGGGAGGAGATCTGAGATGGTCACGGTGTTTCGGTACTCGGTGCGCCGTCTGCGGGGCCAGGTCCTGGGCTGGGGAATCGCTCTGGCTCTGCTGGCGCTCCTGATAGTGTATGTGTACGACGCGATTGCCCTTCAGAGGGAGCAGGTGGCCAGGCTGATAGCCAGCTATCCGCCGGAGCTGATGGCCTTTTTCGGAGGTTCTCAGGATGCCCTGACGATGTTCACGCCTGAGGGATTCCTCAGCTTGGAGTTCTTCTCCCTGATGCCAGTGGTGCTCGGCATCTTCGCCGTGCTGATGGGCAGCGGCTTGCTGGTCAGCGATGAGGAGAAGGGCACCCTTGACCTGATCATGGCGCACCCGGTGAGCCGCAGGACGCTGTTCACGGGCCGGCTTCTCAGCCTGGTGGTTGCCACGGCAGGCATTCTGGTGATCGTCTGGTTGGGCTTTATGCTGGGCATGCAATTCTCCACGCTGAGCATCGCCTGGGACAGGCTGCTGCGGCCCTTTGTGTCATTGCTGGCAGTGGTGCTGCTTTTCGAGGCGCTGGCGCTGCTGCTGAGCATGGTGCTTCCCTCGCGGCGGCTGGCCGCGACGGTCAGCGGCTTGCTGTTGGTGGCGAGCTATTTCGTCACCTCCCTCGCTCGCATCAACAAAGACCTGGAGGCGGTTGCCCGTTTCTCTCCCCTCAACTATCTGCAGAC
>JBFEPU010000170.1:0-6373 GCA_041549915.1 Anaerolineae bacterium
CACCTCGGATGTGGAGACAGTGGTGCGCTACAACCCGCACGCCGCCATTGGCGCCCCCGCAGCATGGGGAAACCGAAACGTGATCAGCCACACACCTTACGAAGGCTTTCCTTATCGCGGTACAGCACTGGCCGCCCATCTGGTGCGTTTCCTTTCCGTTCTCATGGGCGCGGGAACGGTCCTGTGCACCTATTTGATTGCGCGCCGTCTTTTCCCTCGGCCCCGCTGGCTGGCACCCGCGGCTGCGGCACTGAATGCTTTTCTACCTCAGTTCATCTTCATCAGTGCATCGATCAACAACGACGTGCCGGCCACTCTGCTGTCGGCTATGACCCTGTGGCTGCTGGTGTGCATCGTCCAGGACGGTCCTTCTGTTCCACGGCTCTTCGCTCTTGGCGCTGTGCTGGGGCTGGCAGCCCTGAGCAAACTCAATGCTCTGGTTCTTTTTCCACTCGCTGCGGCGGTGCTCGTTGTGCTGGCATGGAAGCGCCGCGCAGCGTGGCCCCTTGTCCGTTGGGGTGTATCGACGTTTGGAACGGCCGGCCTGGTTGGCGGATGGTGGTATCTTCGCAACTGGCTGCTCTCCCGTGACCCTTTCGGGCTGAAGCTGATGTTTGCTGTGTTGCCAGCGCGCACGCAGCGCCCATCGACTGCAGAACTGCTGCACTTGTTGGACGGTGCGCTCAAATCCTTCTTCGGTGTATTCGGCTGGTTCAACATCGCTATGGAGCCCTGGGTCTACACCCTTTTTCAAATGGGCCTCCCCATCGCCGTGCTCGGTCTGCTACGGTTGGTCTACCTCTATGTGAAGCAACAGCGTTGGGCGGACCTGATTCGCATCGCTCTCCTCGTTTTCTGGAGCTCCGGCTTCATTCTCGCGCTAGTGGGCTGGACGCAGGCGCGCTACCCGCAGGGCCGGTTGCTTTTCCCAGCGATACCAGCAATAGCGACGCTCTTGATCCTCGGACTCGCACAGTGGCCTGCGGCGCGATGGGCGCGCTCACTCATCGCAATGTTCTTGGTCCTCCTCCTTGGCTTTGCTGTCATCGTACCCTATCGCTACATTGCCCCGGCCTACGCGCAAGCACCGCCCTTGACAGTAGCGGGGCGGGCGGCGATCATGCACCCGCTATCGGTGGAGTTCGGAGGACAGCTGCGGCTTTTGGGTTTCGACCTGGCCCAAGAAGAAGTTCGCCCGGGAGAACGGCTGTCGCTGAGTCTGTACTGGGAGTCAATAGCCGCGATGGATACGGACTATAGCGTCTTCGTCCATCTCGTCGACGCTCGAGGGATCACCATCGCCCAGCGCGACAGCTATCCTGGAGCTGGCAACAATCCCACCCGCGCCTGGGCCTTGGGCAAGACCGTACGCGACGTGTATCCGGTGGATGTGCCAGCGCCACTGCTGGCAGCAGGGCCCTGCCTTATCCGAGTAGGCCTATATGACCATGCCACGGGGCTGCGCCTGCCTGCCCAGCTATCGGGGGGCGGCGCGAGGGATTTCGCAGAACTGCCGGTTGAACTCAGTCTGGAGGCACGGCCGCCTGGGGCTCTCAACGATCTGTACCATGAGTTCGAGGGGAAGGTCGCGATTACAGGCTACTCGGTGGAACCTATCCTGGCCCAGCCAGGCGACGCATTGCATGTGCTCCTGCGTTGGCAAGCCCTTCAGACTCTGAGCAAGGACTATGTTGTGCTCGCGCATCTGATGCGCACAGACACTCAGATCTGGGCGCAGAACGACCATTGGCCAATGGATGGCCAATCACCGACCTCTACCTGGTCCGCAGGGGCGACGGTGACAGATGAGTTTGATCTGCACATCTGGCCGGATGCACCAGAGGACAACTATCAGCTGATCGTGGGGCTCTATGAACCCACAACCATCAGACGGCTGTACCTGGATACTGGTTTGGATTTCCTTGTGTTGGGCCAGATTGCGGTCAGGAACGAGTAGATGTCCCCGATGCCTCCTTGATGTCCTCCACGCAGGCGCTCGCTATTCACGCGCGGCACCGCAACGCGCGTCTGCTCACGATGGGCCAGAGCCATTCGGATCCACCCCTTCTCTTTCCCAATCTCAAAACACCCTGCCGCCAATCATGTTGTGATAGCTCTGCTACCATAGTTTGGTAAGTTGTCTTGTTGCGCTATAATGCCTCCATCACCTGCTAGGCCCGACTTGGAGAAAGCACGTGGAGAGCTTTGCTGCAGTCCGTTATGTCCTCTTGTACACTTTCGTCCTCAATATCCTGGTCACGGCAGCCAAGATCGCAGTGGGATACCTAACAGGCTCTCTCGCCATCCTTGCTGACGGCTTTGACTCGCTGTTTGATTCAGTCACCAATATCATCGGCTTGGTAGCCATCTACCTTGCGCGTCGCCCTCCTGATGAGGATCACCCGTACGGGCACAGGCGCTACGAGACGCTGATGACCCTTTCTATCTCAGTACTCCTATTTGTGACCTGCTTTGACATCCTGCGAAATGCATATCAACGCTTCCTGAACCCAACTATTCCCCAGGTCAATGTCTGGAGTTTTGCGTCGTTGCTCTTTAGTATCGCAGTACACGCATACACAGCCAGATACGAGCTACGCCGTGGTAGGGAGCTTCGAAGCGATTTTCTAATCGCAGATGCGTCGCACACGAGCGCTGACATCGTGGTTACAGTGGGAGTCATGGGCGGACTGGTTGCCGTCAACATGGGTTACCCTGTGGTTGACACGGCCATGGCCGTGATCATCGCCTTCCTCATCGCCAAGATCGGCATTGATATCATCCGTAGCAGCACATCAATTCTGACCGATGCTGCTGCCCTTGAGACGACCAAGGTTGCCGCCATCGTGCAGAAAGTACCCGGTGTCGAGAGCTACCATCACATCCGCAGCCGCGGCCTGGAAGATGATATCCACCTCGACCTCCATATCCGTGTTGCCCCAGATATGCCCATGGCGCAGGCTCACCTCATCGCCCACGAGGTTCAGCGCAGATTGCAGCAAGCGCTCGAAGGAGTGCGAGACGTTGTGGTGCATGTCGAACCCCAACGTGGCGGCAGCCCCGGCCGAGATGACGACCTGCTCGCTAAGGTGAAACACGCCGCTAGCGGGGCAGATGCCACAATCCACCACGTCAATACCTACGAGGTGGACGGTCGCTATTCTGTTGGCCTGCACATTGAGGTGCCAGACGGTTTGACCTTGGGTGAGGCTCACGCGCGAGCCAGTTTGTTGGAGGCAAGTATCCGGGCACAGATACCGGAAATCGCCGAGATCAGCACCCATATCGAGCCTGCGCAAGGCGCTCACGCCGTGTACGAGGGACCGTGGGATAATGGGCACATAGAGCAGACTGTGCGTCAGTTGGCTCGCAGCGTTCCGGGAGTAAACGATTGCCACGACATCAGAGCCCTTCGAGCAGAAGGCAAGCTCCTGTTGAGCCTGCGCTGTGAGCTGGATGCGGAGCTGCCAATAACTGAGGCCCATGACATCGCGACGCGGATCGAGGAACGATTGAAGGGGCAAGGCTCAGGCGTCGAGCGGGTATTTGTCCACGTTGAGCCTACCCCTGGGGATGTGCCGTCGGCGTAGGGCGGATGGGGGACACCTCATGCATGGATGGCTGCAGAAACATCGCGAAAAGCTGGGGGCGGTCGGATTCACCAGCCTCCTGTTTGCCATCCTCTTTAGCGCCATGTTCTTTCAGCTTCGGAGGCCCCAGCCGGCTCCCATTGTGATCAGCGCGGTCGCGCCACCTCCAAAGCCGACCACAGCAGCCACGGTCACACCGCTGCCCATCCGGGTCTACGTCTCTGGGGCAGTGCTCCGTCCTGGCGTCTATGCGCTGCCCTGGTACGGTCGGGTGGAAGACGCTGTCGCCGCCGCGGGGGGTAGCGCAGCCGATGCGGACCTGTCCCGGGTGAACCTGGCGTTGCGTCTGCGCGACGAGCAGCAGATCTACGTCCCAGGCCGAGCTGAGGCGGTCACCCCCGTCCTGCCAACAGCACCGCCTCTCACGTCAAGCACGGACATGTCAAGAACACCGGGACAGAAGATCAACATCAACACTGCCAGCGCAGCCGAGCTGGAAGCATTGCCGGGGGTTGGCCCTGTCCTGTCTCAACGCATCATCGACTATCGCCAGGCAAATGGACCATTTGGCAGGCTGGAAGACATCAAAAAGGTAAAGGGAATCGGGGACAAGACCTTCGAGGATCTCAAGGACCTGATTGCGACCGAGTAGTGGCGCAAGGAGCGGGCTACCCAGTACCGGCAGGATGCCCTTGTGCCGGTCCAGGATAGAGGATGCAGGCCGGACGCGCTTTGACTCCCGAGCCTGCATCCTCTATCCGCGTATCCTGGATCCTCTTGCTGTGTGCCGTCAGCTGATCGGCACTTGTCAGTTTTCGATGTTCAGCTTCTGTTCCACAGTCTGTTGGGCCATTGCGATGAACTCATCAACCGGTTTGGGGCCCAGATCCTCCTCCGTGCGCAGCCGCACAGACACCGTGCCGGCCTCCACCTCTCGATCACCCAGTATCAACATATATGGGATCTTCTGCAGCTGAGCCTTGCGCACCTTAGCATTCATCCGATCGTCGCTGTCGTCGACCTCGGCGCGAAGTCCAGCCTCCTTCAGGCGCTCGAGCACCGCAAACGCATACTCGTTGTGGCGGTCAGCGATGGGAATGATCTCCACCTGCACCGGCGACAGCCACACCGGGAAGGCGCCAGCATAGTGCTCAATGAGCCCGCCGACAAACCGTTCCATACTGCCGAGCACCGTGCGGTGCACCATCACTGGACGATGCTCGCGGCCGTCCTCTCCCACGAACGTCATATCAAAACGTTCCGGGAAGTTAAAGTCCACCTGGATGGTAGGACCCTGCCATCCACGGCCCAGGGCATCGCGCATCTTGATGTCGATAGCCGGACCGTAGAACTTGGCCTCGCCGGGCATCACTTTGTAGTCCACCTCGCGGATGCTCAACGCTCCGTGCAGCGCCGTTTCAGCGTTCTCCCATATGCTGTCATCACCGATGAATTTGTCCTTGCGCGCCGGATCGCGGACGGAGAGCTCTACATCGAATTCCTTGTAGCCAAAGGTGCGCAGCATGAAGAACGCCAGGTCCAGCACACGAATGATCTCATCCGTAAGCTGGTTGGGACGGCAGAAGATATGGGCATCATCTTGAGTGAAGCCGCGCACCCGGAGCATACCGTGCAGCACACCGCTCCGTTCGTAGCGGTACACGGTCCCCAGCTCAGCCCATCGCAGCGGCAAGTCGCGATAGGAACGTGTCTTGGTCTTGTACATCAGTACGGCAAAGGGACAGTTCATCGGTTTGAGCAGGTACTCTATACCATCGATGTCCATTGGCGAATACATGCTTTCTCGATAAAAATCCCAATGGCCGCTGATCTTCCACAGATCCACTCGACCGATGTGCGGGCTGTAGACTATGTCGTAGCCGCGTCTGCGGTGCTCCTCACGCCAAAAGTTCTCGATGATCTCGCGGATGAGCGCGCCCTTGGGATGCCAGTAGACGAGACCGGCCCCGCCAATCTCATGGGTGCTGTACAGGTCCAGTTCCTTGCCCAACTTGCGGTGATCGCGGCGTTCGATTTCCACCAGTTTGTGCAGGAACGCAGCCAGTTCTTCGCCGCTGGGCCATGCCGTACCGTAAATCCGCTGCAGCATCTCCCGCCGCTCATCGCCACGCCAGTAGGCACCCGCCACACTTAGCAGCTTCACACCCTGTGGGTTGATATCCTTGGTGTTGTCCACATGCGGCCCTCGGCACAGGTCGATGAAAGGACCGTGCTCGTAGATGCTCAGGACGGGCGCTTCATCCGACGCCTCCCCATCCTCGTCCACTCCGCCGGCCAGAATGCCGTCAATCAGCTCCAGCTTGTAAGGCTGCTCCGCAAAGACCTCCCGCGCTTGCTGCTCAGAGATCTCCCGATACTGGAAGGGGTGATCTTGTGAGATGATCTCCTTCATGCGCGCCTCGATACGCTCCAGATCTTCGGGCGTCAGCGGACGGGACAGATCAAAGTCATAGTAGAACCCATCCTCGATGGCTGGGCCAATTGCGATCTTCCCATCAGGGAACTCTTCCAGGACGGCCTGGGCCATGACGTGGGCGGCAGAGTGCCGCAGTCGCTTCAAGTCGTCCTCTTCATGTTTGTCAGACATTGCTTTTCTCCTTTTTCTTCATCAGGAGGCAGGTGACCACAAAGGTCACACCCTCAACGTCCCCGGTTCATTGCTCGTTGCGCCAAGCCTCAGGTCTCCTCATCCGGGGAAGCTTCTGGAAGCACTCTCGACTCTAGCGGCCAGCGCAATACTCCGTGGTGCTAGTCTCATCTTC
>JBFEPU010000171.1:0-6310 GCA_041549915.1 Anaerolineae bacterium
CACGAATCGGGCCCTGGCCCAGCACCGAAGCCTGCGAGGGGGCTTCGGCCGGGTCGGCCCGCTGCATCTAGAAGCGCGGCTGGTAGATCCTCTGATAGGCGCGATAGTTCTCGTACACCAGCCGCACAAAGGCCTCTGTCTCAGCGAAGGGAATAGTTTCGTAGAAGAGGTCAAAATCGCGGATGGCTTCGTCGCCAATCCACTGTCCCACGTTCGTCCAGCCAGCGTTGTATGACGCTGCAGCCGCTGGCCAGTTGTCTCCGCACACCTCTTGCGCCCCGGCGAGGTACCACACCCCGTAGCGCACGCTCACCACTGGGCGCAGCAGCAGTGCATCGTCGTAAGCTTCGGGCCCGAGCTTCTGTGCGATCCACGCTCCCGTCTGCGGCATGACCTGGGCCAGGCCCACTGCCCCTGCCCAGGAAGTGACATGGGGATTGAATTGGCTCTCCTGGCGAACCAACGCCAGGAAGAGCAGCGGATCGATGCCCAGCGGTTCCGCTTCTGAGTGGACCAGATGCCCGTAAGCAGTGGGATAGGCCAGCCACAGCAGCGCGCGCGGTGGCTCGCCTGCATCGGCGGCCCTGCCCATCCAGATGAGTCTCTCGGCGCAAGAGATGACCATCGCCAGCACGTCGCGCTGGAAGGAGTGCCTCAAAAGCGCCAGCAGCGACTGCGCCTCGCCCGCCACCGCGTCTCTGTGCTGGCGGTACGCGTCCAGTGCACCGTCATGCCAGCCAAGGGCCCACAGGGCATCTCCCCGTCGCACAAGGGTCTGCTCCTCTATGGGGCCGTGGGGATCACCTTCGCCCGGCGCCCAGCCGTGGACCCACTCTTCGATCTGCCGCCAGTTGTCGCTGCTGAGCTCAAACGGCGGCACATGGACCGCGTGGTAGAGGGACAGCCGCAGTGGGTCGGCCGCGATCAGGTCGCGGGCACGCAGTGCATAGTAGCTTTCGGGCGCAAGGCCAGCCGCATCCCGCCACAATGCCTCCGCGGACTCTTCCTCGCCTGCAGCAGCGCTTGCCAGGCCCATCCAGGTGAGCGCCCGCGCCCGGCTGCTTGAGTCGCCGGCCGGACCGGCATCCGGCGGAAGCGCCGCCAGGGTCCGCTCCCACAGCTCCAGGGCGTGATGGTGGTCGCCCACAGCATAGGCGGCCAGCCCATGCCGGAAGCAGGCTTCCTCTGCACGGGAGTCATCTCCATACTCGTCGCACAGCGCGCCGTAGAATCCCCCCGCCTGTTCCCAGTCGCCGCGGCGTTCCAGACCCACCGCCGCGCGCCACAGAGCTTCCGGAGCTCGGGGATGGTCGGGATAGCGTTTCACAAACTCTTGATAGAGGGTCGAGGGCTCCTCACCCAGCGCCGCCAACGTGCGGGCCTTGGCCATCCACGCGTCGCCCGCCACGGCGGTCCAGGCAAACTCACGGATGACCTTGTCAAACTGCTCGACAGCGTCCTCATACCGGCCCAGCGCATGGTAGGCAAGCCCGGAATACAGGCGGGCGGTCGAGTGGAAGCCAAAGGGACGGGCCAGCCGGTAGCGTTCCAGCGCCTCGATGCTCTGCTCGTGTTGCTCCAGATGATAGAGGATCTCGCCGCGCTGCAGCAGCGAAATCTCCGCTGCATCGATCTGGTCAAGCGTTTGCATGGCGGCGTAGGCGCCCCAGGTCTGCGGATACTGCCCCACAGCTTCATGCAGCACAGCGACGCCCTCTTCCTCCCGCCCCATTTCGAGCAGCAATTGGCCCTTGTGCAGCAGGATAACGCTGCGGTACCACGCCGTTCGCGCGAAACTCAGAATCTGGTCATAGGTGGCCAGCGCACGCTCGCTGGCCCCCAGTTCCGTGAGCAGACCCGCCAGCTCCTCCAAAATCGTCGCCTGGGTGGAGGCATCCAGCTCAGCCAGTTCGATCTGCTGCAACTGCTCGGCAGCCTCATCGGTCTGACCCAGGGTCTGGTAGGCCCTCGATATCTGCAGGCGCACCTGGTGTGTTGCCGCATCATCTAGCTCTAGGTACCGCTCGTATGCGGAGATGGCCTTCTCCCACTGCTCAAGGGCCTCGTAGGAGCGGGCCAGTAATCCCAGGGCAATAGCACGATCACTGACGGCAAGCGCGTCGAAATCCCACCGGTCCGGCAGCGCTGCCAGCTCCTCATACTGGCCGGCAGCGAAGTAGGCACGAGCCAGAGGAAGGACCAACCGTTGGCTCAACTCCTCGTCCGCCAGTTGCAGGGCTATCTGGAAGTGCTCGATGGCCGCTTCATAATCCCCGTCACGTAGGGCGCGGTTTGCGTTTTCTACACGAACAGCGGGGCTCAGGGTGAGAGTGGGAGTGGGCTGCAGCGTGGCCGGCGGCGCGGTTGCCGTTGCGGTTGGCTTTGCGGTGGGCGCCACGCTCGACGGAGCCTGCACCGCACGCTCACATGCAGGGACGAGCGGCAGGGGTAGCAGGCACAAGAAGGCCAAAGCGCATGCCCACACACTCTGACGTGGCCGTCTCATCGCATCATCCTCTGAAGAATCACCCATATGCATCCCCATTATGGGATAGACGCACGCCGCTGAGGGGACTTACGTGGGTGAGGCGCGTCCTTCAACAGTGCATCGCAGCCGAAGGATTAGGCAAAATAGAAGTAAAAGTCGGGGCATTCGCCCACCTTGTGAAAGCCCAGCTTGGCAGCCATAGCGATCGAGGCAGCGTTTGTCTCGTCGGCAGACCAGACCGGCGTCCAGCCACTGGCGATACAGTGCTCGAGATAGGCACACGCAGCAGAAGTGGCAAACCCCTGTCTCCGGTATCCCGGATCATACGTGTTGATGGCAATCTCGTGCGTCGTATCGTGCACATACTCCGACAGGCAGGAACTGACCAGCTCTTGGCCATACCGGACGCAGTAGCCGAGTCCACGCTCCAGGAAGCGATCGACGGAGTCACAGAACCACTCGACGGAGTTGCACATGGCCGCACACGCCGGATCGTCCAGCAGCCT
This sequence comes from Anaerolineae bacterium, assembly GCA_041549915.1. GTDB lineage: Bacteria > Chloroflexota > Anaerolineae > UBA2200 > UBA2200 > JBFEPU01. The sequence continues at coordinate 2,995 of JBFEPU010000171.1, forward strand.
TCTATCAACGCGCTGGAGTGTGAAGCCAGGGGCAAGGGCTCCGGCCCCGCGCTGGCGGCGATACCTCTCTGCGCTGAAGGCAAACTTCCACTCGCGGTTGACCTGCAGCTTTCTGCGCTGGAGCAGGTCGCCGATCTTGGCTGCCCACTGCCCATGCGGGCACACCTGAACCGCAAAGTAGCCAACGCCGACTTCCTTCGCCAAAGGGATCGCCGTCTCGTGGATCCACCCATCCAGCGCTTCCCCGAAAGCGCGGATGGTGGCATCCCCGGCCAGGTAGAACAGGTCTTTGATCCACACAATGGCCGTGCCCGGCTTCTCTGCATCGTCAACATAGACCTTGCCCCGGCTGTAGCCGCCCAGCAGCGAGTGGATGCGCAGGTTGAACGCCCAGCCGTCAAATAGAGGCCCTACTTTCCCGTAATGCTCTGGCTCCAGCTCGCAGATCATGTCCGCGCTCCACTCCCGCTGCCACCCTGGGCCGCTTGCCAGTCGGCTTTCAACAGCGAGAACATGTGCACGTCAGAGAGCTGGCCGTGGAAGCGGGTGTACTGTCTCAGCACACCCTCCATCCGAAAGCCCAGCTTGAGCAGCACTCTGGCTGAGCGGACGTTCTGCACGTGAACGATGGTCTCAATGCGCTGGACGCCCATGTCGCCAAAGACATAGGGCAAGGTGCTGCGTATCGCCTCCGTCATCAGCCCCCTGCCCCAGTGGGTTGTTGCCAGATCATAAGTAATCTCGGCGCGATGGCCTTCTTTCTTCACATAGTTCAGCGTGCCGATCAAGGCGCCGGTCTCTTTGTCCACAATGCCCCACAGCGCGCCAGCTCCACGTGCGAACAGATCCACGCCCCATTGGATCACCTCCTCTGCCTCCTCGCGCTGCTCCAGCGGCTCGAAGGTCATATAGCGCAGCATTTCTGGGTCCGAGAAATGCCTCAGCACGTGCTCAGCGTCCTGCAGTGTCAACGCCCGCAGGATCAGTCGAGCGGTCGCAATCTGCAGTGGACCCTGATGGGGCATGCGCGCATCCACGCTGCTGCCGTCCAGGATCAGCGCCCCGCACCGCAAAGGGCCAAGCCACGTCCTCCCATGCCACAGAGCGGGAACTTGGTCGAGAACCTGGCCCGTACTTCGTTGAGCGAGCTTGGGCCAACGGCAATCTCGAATTGGTAGGCCAGCGTGGGCTGCCGCAGGGCTGTGCTCAATCGGCTTTCGTCTCGTCGCTGCATCCCTACTGCCACACCGTACGGATCTCTACCCACTCCGATTCTCTGATGAAAAAACCTTCCTCGTTGTGGTCCAGGATGGCCTTCTCAGCCTTCCACACCTCGCCGGCCTGCAGGTCACCGATCACAACGACCATCTCATCCTGGCTGGGACCAAGACATTGGTAGTTGAGCCGTTTGCCGTCAAAGACCAGCGTCGCGCCTGATGCAAAGACACACTGCGTCCGATCGGCCAGTTCGAGCATATAGCCAGATGCCGGGGCATCAGTGGGCACGTCTGGCTCCGGAAGGGGTTCGGTCAGCTGCACCCCAAAGCCCGCGTCCTCCCGCCCAGGGACGGAACCGCAGACGATGGTCTGCCCATCGTCCGCCACGTAGCACGGATCAAAGATCTGATCGTTGACCATGCAGCGCCAGGCATCCTCTCGCCGGACGGACAACGAATTCGTCCAACACGATCCTTGACGCCGCTCACTGGGCACAGCCGGCGTGTACTTGATCACTGTCGTCTCCCCAGGGGCTCCCGCGCTGGGCTGCGAGGGTCGCGTAGCCGCCGGCGACTCCCCACAGGCGATGAGCAGGATCACAAGGAGACACAGCGCAACCACAGTTGTGTGGCGAGAGGACATGTGCACTCCCCTTTCCTCGGCGGGCATAGGCTCAGTCAGGCGTGTACAATGAGCTGTCCCTGACGTACTGTTCGACCTCGACGCGCAAGCTGTCCACATCGGAATAGGTGTACAGGCGGTGAAGCTCGGCCCAAGCCGTGTCAGGCAGGCCAGCGTAAAGATAATCGAGCACCAGCGGCAGCACCGAGCACTTGGTCGTGGCGTCATATTCGCACATCTCTCCAGGAACGCCCTGCTCGGCCAGTGCCGTGTGCGATGCAATGTCCTCAGCATACAGGTAGGCGAAGGATGGGCTGGCTGGCACGTAACCCTCACCTGGAGCATAGTCCAGCACTACCCGCACCACCGGCGAGCCCGCAAAGCAGCAGTACACATAGGCAAGCACGTCATCGCACGTCAAGGCCTCCAGAGCTGTGTCCCAGTCGAGCTGTTGGAAGCTGGCGCCGCAGTTGGAGGGCGGCGTCTCCAGCACCTTGGTGATGGTCGACCCCAGATCGTGCACGATGGTGCTGAAGCAGCAGTGCGCGCCGCCTGTATAGGTCTGCACCACCACATCCGGGTTGCCCTCGCCGGTGACGTCGGTGCCCGACACCGAGGCAAACTCGTGGAACTGCTCGACCTGCACGCGAGGCTGGTGGTGGGAGTCGATAGTCAGCACGTCGCTGAAGGGAAACGCGTCTTCCGTGTCGCGCCACACCCGGACAGCATAGTTGCCAACGACGGTCTCCTTGTGCAGCGTATACACGTTCTCGGGGAACAACTCAGAGGTCGGGGGCTCTTGTGGCACCGGTGGCCACAGCGCACCGTAGTGGCTGGACACCGTGATGAGGTCGAACAGATTGACCACGCCATCTTGATTGACGTCGGCGCGGGGGTCCGACACGGGCCCAGACGGGTCGTAGGCCGTGGAGACAATGATCAGATCGAAGAGGTCCACGATGCCATCGCCGTTGGCGTCGGGACCAGTTGGCGTGTCTGCCAAGCCCATCAAAGGGGATACAAACGCCGCAAACGCCAGCCACACACAAATACTCAGTGCTGCCAAAACCAAGAGTCGCCGCACGGAGCCTCCTTTCCAACAGCCTCACAGTGGAGAAGTCTTATTCACACTGCCAGACCGCGGCGAACGTTCACCCCACCTCCAGAGCGAATCGTCCGCTGCGTCACGGGCGACGCGCCAGGTCAGGCGCCTGGCCGTGATGGTGTGGCGTCCCTGTGCGGTGAGCGCCACAGGCTCAACAGTGTCCCGGCATTCTAGCGCAACTGACAGCTTTCAGCAAGCTCGCGACGGGCCAAGACAGAGACCCTTGGGGTCTGGAAAGCCCCAAGGGTCTATCAGACAACAGGTGTCGCAAGCGCTGCAGCGGAGCGCGCAGCGACTGTCTCCGTGGATTGCGCTACGCCGGGCTCACTGCCCCAGACGAAGGTGCGACAGGAACAGGCTGCGGATCCCCTC
>JBFEPU010000172.1:0-6254 GCA_041549915.1 Anaerolineae bacterium
CACCTGTTCTACTACGGACCAGAGACCGGCGAGGTGCTAGACCGCATGGGCAAGGCGCTGGAAAGGGTATTCCTCGGCGAGCAGACGCCCAAGGATGCCCTCGACCAGGCAGTCAACGAAGTCAACACCGAGGTGTACAAGCAGTAGTGCACACCGCAAATGGAGTCGGAGGCTTTTCGGCCTCCGACTCCACCAAATGTGCAGGACTCTGTCGGAGAGCTGGGAGGGAGACCCTTTCACGGGCAGCGCATCGTTTGGCTCAGCCCTGAGCGTGAGCTCGGGCCGGAACGTAACAGCGACTGCTGCGCCATTGTCGCGCCTGGGTCACCATGCTTCCGACGTTGAGTTCTGTGCATTCGCCAGAGAGCTCCTAGAAGACGGGAGGTGAAGGTATGTCCACGAGTGAGCCTGTCACGAAACGAGACCAGCCGCTCCTGGTGACACTGACCGCAGGCTGGCACCTGGCGCTGTCATTGGCACTGCTTGGCGGCGCAGCTTGGACGGCCTTGGGCCGCATTGAGACGGTGCACGGTGCGGTTCGCTGGTTGGTGGCTCTGGTGGCTGGGGCCCTGGCAGCCGTGCAGCTGTACTTCCTTCCCGCCCTCTGGAGACGCCACGGATCGGGGCGAATGATGTCGCTGGCTGTGAACTACATAGGGCTGGGCTACAGCGCTCTCTTCATGTTCCGCAACGCGACCATGACCGCGGCGCTTGGCCAGACCTATACAGCTGCCGAACGGCAGGCCGCAGCTGCAGCTGTGTTACCCGCAGTGGTCCTGTTCGGCTTCTTCGTGTGGGCGATGTGGAACCGGCGCACAGCAAAAGCCTTCAATGAGACCATCGCCGAGCGAGAATCACTAACGGCGTATTTGTACATCTCGCCCTACCTGTTCTTGGCTTCTGTTTTCACCGTCACCATCGTAACGTATGCGGTCTGGCTAAGCCTGCACCAATCTGCCATCTTCGACGTGCCGACTTTCGTCGGCATGTCCAACTACGTCGAGGCCTTGACAGACAAGGATTTCCATCGGGCGCTGTACAATGTGTCGTGGTACGTGGTGTTCGTGGTGACGCTGCAAACCAGCTTTGCCATCCTGCTGGCCGTCATCCTGAACGCGAGATTCCGCGGACGACAGTTCTTCCGCACGATGTTCTATGCGCCGAGCGTGACCTCGTCCATCGTGATCTCGCTGATCTTCCTGTGGCTGTACCAGAAGACCGGGTTCCTGAACTACTTCTTCACCAAGATCGGTCTGGACAGGCTGTTCCTGGCGGCAGGAATCAAAGCACGGCCCAACTGGCTCAACACCGCCACAGGGTTCCTGGAGATCTTTCTGAAACCCTTCGTGGCGAACACCAAAGCGCTACCGTGGTGGCAGCGTGGGCCAAGCATTGCCTGGCTGGCCATCATGGCCATGAACATCTTTACCACTGCACCGACGTTCATGATCATGTTCCTGGCTGCGCTGCAGGACATCCCACCACAGCTGTACGAGGCGGCGGCGATTGACGGGGCGAGCAAGTTGCGCCAATTCTGGAGCATCACCCTCCCACTGTTGCGTCCGGTAATCCTGCTGGTGGTAGTGCTAGGCACAATCGGCACGTTTCAGGTTTTCGACCAGGCGTTCATCATGACCGCCGGTGGACCATTGGACACTACGCTGACACCGGTGCTGCTGATCTATCAGAAAGTGCTGGGATCACAGCGCACGGCGCGCGCGGGGTACGCCAGCGCCATGGCGTTCCTGCTCGGTGCCATCATCTTCATTTTCACTTTCATCCAGCGCCGATACATCGAGCGCGGCACTGAGCAGTACTAGGAGGGTGCAAAATGGCCACAAGAGAGACGACGGCAACTACCTTGGTGCGCTCTAGGGCTGAGCGTCAATCGATCGGGCACTACGCAGGCCTCATTCTGCGCTACCTAGTGCTCATGGCTATCGCCCTTGCGTTCGTCACGCCGTTCATCCTGGCCCTCTTCGGCAGCTTCAAGACGAATCGCGAGATCCTATCCTACCCCCCGAAGTTGATCCCGGCGGTATGGCAGTTTGATAACTGGCTGCGCGTATTCCGATCGGGGAGCACAGCCTGCGAGGGCTACTTGGGCGACTACTGCTTCCCCTATTGGCTCTGGAACAGTGTCTGGCTGGCGGTGGTGCGCGTGCTTCTGCGAACCACGCTGGCCATGTTCGCTGGCTACGCCTTCGCCCGCATGCGCTTCCGGGGCAAAGAGATCATTTTCGCCCTGATGCTGGGCACGATGATGATCCCCGGGGCCGTGACGCTGATCCCGGGCTATGTGCTGATTGTCAAGTACCTGGGATGGGGCAATTCCTACTGGGCGCTGATCGTCCCCGGCGCTGTAGAGGTTTTCGGCATCTTCTTGATGACGCAGTTCCTCAAAGCAGTTCCTGTGGAACTGGAGGAAGCGGCGTTCATAGACGGCGCCAGCCGTTTCACCATCATCAAAGACGTGGTGGTGCCACTGGCGAGGCCAGCGATCCTAACCCTGGCTATCCTGGCCTTCCAAGCCTCCTGGAACGAATTCCTAGGGCCACTGCTGTACTTGAATACACAGCCGAAGTTCACCCTGCCAGTTGGCCTGATGTTCTTCCGGCAGCAGTTCCGAGAGGACTGGAACCTGATCTTGGTGGGGTCCATGTTCAACGCCATCCCGGTGCTGATCATCTTCTTTTTCTTCCAGGGGTATTTCATCGAAGGCGTCAGCTACGCCGGGCTGAAGGGATGAGAGCGGCCCATTCGCGCCCCCCGGCGCGAGGAACGGCCCGCGTGCATTAGCTCTGCTCGCCTTGCGGGCAAATGGTCCCATGTCTGATGGTCCTGTGGTCTTGAAGAGTGCCTTTTCCCGCTGGTGGTCCGAACTCATCACGCTGACTGTGCTCAACGTGATCTGGCTAGGGTGCCAGCTGGTCATCATCCTCGGCCCGCCGGCAACGGCGACGATGTACGCGGTCGCACAGCGATTGGCCGAGGGCGAACATCTCTTCATGCGCGATGTGTGGGCCGACTTTAGGGGGGTCTTCTGGCGGGCATGGCAGTGGGGCCTGGCCAACGTGGTCGTCGTCGGCATCGCTCTGGGCAACTTTTACGCCTACCGGGGCTTTTCCGGGCCAGGCTGGGGACTGCTGAGATTGCTGTGGGGCAGCGTGCTGCTGAGCTGGCTGCAAGTGCAGGTCTTCTATTGGCCATTCTTCTATGAGCAGGAGGATCGATCGCTGCGCACCACGCTGACCAACTCGGCGAAGCTGCTGCTGCTGAACCCCGGGTTCGCGCTGTCCATCGGGCTGCTCCACCTGGTGCTGGCTGTGGCCGGCGTCGTGACTGGGTTCCCACTGGGAATGACCCTGATGGCGTGGTTTGCACTACTCGGCACCTATGCGGTGCGCGCCCGGCTCGCCGCATACCGGCAGCGTCACGCGGGAAGATGATGAATCGAAGATTCGGTGTCACCGTCTTCTTGCTGCTTCTGCTGCCTGGCTGCGGCGTCCCGACGCCCTCGCCAACGGCCACTCCAGCCGCTATCTCGGTTCCTTCGCCCCCTGTTCCCAGAGAAGCAGCCGACACCTGGGCCGACGTGCCCTATACTTCCCTCGGCCCGCGCTATCATCGGTACGCTTCGCCCACCTCCGGTCCCTCCGTCAGACAGCCGGACATTGGCCCGGGCCTGCAGTTTCACCTGACCAGCGGATCCTACACCCTGTCTTTTGCCCACCACACGCTGACGATCACCGCTGGCGGAGAGTCCCAGGTCGGTCTCGATCTGTCCCCGCTGGGCCGGGGCGAGCTGGGAATACTGCCCCACGTCCAGCAGGTGACGGCCCTCGCGCCAGGGATCGTACAACTGACTGGAGAAACTGGATGGGCTGCGTTCCGCCTGCGCCTGAGCACTCCTGGACCGCCGGGCCTATTCCACTACCGTTTGGATCTTATACCGCGCGACAACGCACTCTCCGGCCAGGTCGAGCCAGAATGGAGCTTCATGGACCTAGACAGTGGCGAGGAGGTCAGCGGGCAGCTGACCCTCTACGCCACCCCTGCGCCGCTGGCCGCCCCAATCCTCTTTGGCTACAGCCAGGACCTGGATAGCACCGTGCTCTACTGGCTGGATCTCAGCGAGCTGAATCCGTTCATGCAGGCTGCGCACTACACTCCCTCTGCCACGCCCAGCCGCCGGGGCTATACGCTGGGCCACAACCTGAGCGTCACCGACCTGCGTGCTCTGCCGATGGGTCAGGCAATGCCAATCTACGACAGCTACATCTACGTGGCTCCGGGCGAGCCCGATGGCGAGCTGGCCATGTTCCGGCGCTTCCTCGATCAGGCCAGCGCCATATATGATCTGATCGCCATCCCTGAGGATCCGTTGCCCGACTGGGCCGACCTGGGCCGACGCACACTGGCGGATCTCCAGGATCCTGATACCTGGATCGAGCTCGACGGCCAGCGCTACTGGCGCGCCTACATCGGCGACAGCCGTAAGTCGGCTGAGCTGATCACTCAGCTAGATGTGGGGCTGGCCGCGGCGCGCTACGGCGACCGCTATGGCAAGGGCACGGAACTGGCGGAAGAGATCAGCCGTGGCCTCGTCAACTTTTATAACCCACGCTACAGGATGGCGCAGAATGCCGGGCCGCTTTCGGCGACGGGGGATCAGCGGCGGGGTGACACATGGTACGAACTGGGACATGTGGTTAAGCTGGCTGAGTGGGGGTTGATGGGGAACCGGACTGCCAGACAACTGGCCCTGGACAGCGCTGCGGCCTGGATGGACTATGCCCAGGCTGTGGAATACGAGTTCCACCTGTTCTACAACTTCCCCGACCCGGACGCACCGGAGAGGGCATGGAAGGGCACCGGCCGCGAACCCGACTGTGCCGGAGGCTACGCCTACTACATGCTGCTGCTCCACGAGCTGACTGGTAAGGCTCGCTACCTAGACGAAGCGAAAGCAGCCATCGAGCGATTGCGTGGCCATGGCTTTGGTCTGGCCTATGAGACGCACATTACGGCCCAGTCTGCGGCTGCGGCCGCCTGGCTGTGGGAGCTCACCGGCGACAGGGCCTATCTGGACCTCAGCTACGGCCCGGTCGCCAATCTGGTACGCCTCAGCTGGCTGTACGAGGTAAACTATGGCCCCGCGGCTGAGGCTCGCACCTTCTTTGGACTAATGCCGACCCAGCGGGCGGCAGTCATCACGCCGAAGGAGCAGTACGAGGCGTGGATCTACCTCAGCGAGTATCTGCGCCGAACCCACGGCCAGATTGACCCCGCGGTCGAGAAGCTGGTTGCCGAGTTCTGCAAGCACACCCTACTGACACTGCCCTATGCCTTTCCTCCGCTGCTGGCGGAAGGGGTCCCCAGCGAGCACCCGGCGGCCTACGATTCAGTGAGCCGCAACAGGCTGGATCTCTACATCCCCCTGGAGGACCTGCGTGACGGGTGGAGCCAGTGGGGCGCCATAGGCCAGCAAGTGTACGGCGCGGGCGTGGCCCCGACCCTGGCCGCCCTTGCCTACCGGGAGGTGGCCCCAGGCATCACTGTATACAGCGGCTACCCTGTAGTGCAAGTCGAGGGGACAAAGGTGGTCTTTGCCGGCGTACCGGGTACACGCACGCCAGTGGCGGTAGTCGGTGTAGGCAGCATACGGGATGCCGACGCGAAACTGATCGATACGGAAGCGTGCGGCACAGCGATGTGCTTCGAGGCCGAAGGCGGGAATACGTACCTTCTGCAGCTACAGGAGTAGGATGAGGGCCACTTCACCGATAGCCTTTTCCGTTGACCGCAGCCGCACCGCGGCACAGATTGAGACTGGAGGACCTTTTGTCGGTGTGGAGATGCACCACAGCTCACCTCTGCTTAACCGCGTTAGTTTCTTCTATCCTGTTGCCAACAGCATTGACCTAAGTACCAGCTACTGGCAGCGTAGCCAGTCTCGCGTACTGTCACTTGGTTTGAAGGTGGGCCACAAGCCCAAGGAATGGATTGGCCTAGAACCCTTCGACTACCAACTGACGCCCTACTCGGTGACGCTTAGCAGATGGCACAGCGACAGAACGATCAAAGTCACATACCAGTTCTGCCTGTCAAAGCCGGCCATGGTCGCCACAGTCGAGATCACCAACAACGCGGTGCATTCGGAGCTCTTCGAAATCTACATTCACCTGGAAGTGACTCTCAGGACGAGTCACACCTACGCCATGATAGACAAGGCCTGGACTGAATTCGACGAA
>JBFEPU010000173.1:0-6234 GCA_041549915.1 Anaerolineae bacterium
CAGCCCCCTGTCGGACAATAAAACCATTGGGCCTCTACAACCCGCCAGGCCATCGCTGCTCAGGCAGCCTGCTGCGATGTGAATATACCGATCTGATCCGGCCGAACACGCCACCGACACCAATCTTTCTCATTTTGACACCATCCTCGCTTCTAAAACGACCCGGAAACCTTTTTTAAGCGAAAGGAGATGAGATTATGGGAAAAAATCCAGTGAAGAGAAGGCTTGAACCCACAATAAGGGTTGGGCATGGGATGCTTTGGCCCCTGCTTGTGCTTTGTTTGTGGGCCGGCATCGCGTGGGGGGATCTTCCAAATGAAAAGATGAACTATTTCGACTACTACCAGACCAATGCCGTGCTGCAGGGCATCGCTCACGCCAAATTCATCCGCTACACGCTGCCTGTTCTGCCGTTCCTTTGTGTGGCTGGGGCTGTGATGTGGGTGGCAGCGTGGGACGCCAGCGGTGCACCTGGGCGCAGCAAGGGACTGCGGCGGTTCAGCAGGCCGGCCCTGGCGGTGATGCTGTCCGTGGTACTTGTGACTACGCTATTGTACGCCCTGGCCTTTCTCAACATCTACAGCCATCCACACCCTTGGATACAGGCCAGTTCGTGGCTCTGCCAGCATCTTCCCGAAGGCAGCACAATCGTGGTGGAGTACTGGGATGATCCGCTTCCGGTTCGATCAGACGGTCGGAGCTCGGGCTGTCGCCAGAACTTTGCCTTTGTCCAACTGGACCTGTACGCGCCCGACACAGAGGCCAAACTCGGGCAGCTCCTCGATGCCATCCAGACCAGCGACTACATTGTGCTCTCCAGCCAGCGGCTCTATGCAACAATCGCACGCTTGCCACAGCGCTATCCGACGACGAGCCGTTACTATCAACAGTTATTCGCGGAACGCCTGGGGTTCCAACTGGCTGCTGCCCCGGCCGTCTACCCGCAGCTCGGGGGTATCGTCCTGGTCGACGATCCAAGCGCTGGCCTGTCACTCGCAAAGCCGGGTCTGTTCGAGGAAAGTCGCCCTACTGGTCTGGCCATTAATCTCGGGCAGGCTGACGAGAGCTTCACGGTATATGATCACCCGCAACCCTTGGTTTTCGCCAAAGTTCGCCAGCTATCACGCGGTGAATTGCGTGTGCTGCTAAGCCCGCTCGCGGCCGGTAACACCTCGTCATAGGCGAGATCAGAGCGCAGCCCACATTGGGGGGCAACCCCGACTCCAGTGTGCCACGACGCTGTCTGCGCGCGATGATTCCAGCTAGCGTGCCGGACTGGGCGTCAGAGCGCAGATCCCTCTGCAGGATAGGAGTGCCTCAACTCCGAGAGGAATCGTTTCAAATCCTGCTTGCCGAACTCTTTGCAGCATGATATAATCCCGGGGCTAATGAAGAAATGGCGTCTATGGATCAGCATCCTGGTGAGCCTGGTCGGTCTCTATCTAGCTGCCAGGGGCGTCGATGTGCGTGGCTTGCTGGATGCGCTGGGCCAAATGCAGCCTGCCTGGCTGTTTCCTGCATTTGGCTTGATTCTTGTGGGCCTGCTCGCTCGCGCTCTTCGCTGGCGTCTACTGCTGCAACCAGTCTCAGGCGCAGGGATAGGGATAGGGCGGCTGTTCAACCTACTGAACATTGGCTATCTGGTCAACCTGGTTTCACCCGTTCGGTTGGGAGATCTGCTCCGCGCCTATCTCTGTTCGGAGCTTCAGCGCCTGAGCGTGGTGGGCGCACTCTCCACGGTTGCGGTAGAGCGCATTGTGGACACGCTGACCATCGTATTCTTACTGGTCTTGATCGTCCCCTTTGTTACCCTGCCGTCGAGCCTTGCGCAGCCAGCGTTCGCAATTGGGCTGGTTGCTCTAGTAGCGGCCTTGGTTTTGGTGGTCGTGGTGTCACGCAGAGAGCGCAGTGTGGCGCTCTTTGAGAGGGTAGCAGGACGGATCCACTTCTTGAACCGGCCTCAAGTGCGACACAGTGTGCTGGCGGCGCTGGATGGCTTGACTGTGCTGCGCTCGCTGCGGAGCTTGGCCGGAGTTGCAGTCCTGTCGCTCATAGCTTGGCTGTGTGTGGCGGCGGAATTCCAGGTAGTGATGCACGCTATGGGACTGCGACCGCCTCCAGTGGCAGCGATGCTGGTGCTCTGTCTCACGACGCTGGGCATGGCCGTGCCGTCATCGCCTGGCTACCTGGGTGTGTTCGAGTACCTCACTGTCGTTGCGCTTGACGTGTTTGGGATCAGTAGGGACGTTGCTCTGGGTTATGCGCTGGTGCTGCACGGGATCGCCTATCTCGGCTTTCTGCTGCTGGGGGGCGCCGCCGTCTGGATGGAAGGCTACTCGTACAACCGTCTGCGCACTGTGTTGGCCCAGGTGACGCCAAACTCTGATTCGACATAAACCCTTCGTGCGTGTCTTGGAGAAGAGTGCCTGGTGCGAATTCTCACCGTGTTGACGTACTACCTCCCACACTGGACGGGTCTCACCGCCTACGCGCGACTGCTGGCGGAGGGTCTGGCACGGCGTGGTCATGAGGTCACCGTACTGACGTCCCGGTATGGAAAAGAGCTGCCCAAGGAAGAGGTGCACAAGGGAGTCCGGATCGTGCGCCTGGAGCCGCTCCTGCGCCTTAGCCGTGGCGTGATCATGCCGGCCTTTCCCTTGGCAGCCTATCGTCTGATCAAAGAGCATGACGTCATTCAGATGCACACACCGCTCTTGGAGTCCCCGTTAATCACTGCTCTGGCGGGCAGGCTAGGCAAGCCGGTGGTCTTTACCCACCATGGAGACCTGGTGATGCCTTCTGGACCGTTCGAGCAGTTTGTGGAGCGAGTGGTCACCTACCTGATGAAGCAGGCCCTGAAAGGTTCAGCACGCGTCACCATCCACACCAAGGATTACGCTGACAACTCACGCTTTCTCAGGCCGTTTGCAGAGAAGCTGGTCTATGTATTGCCTCCAGTTGAGATACCGCGGCCCATCCCGGAGCAGGTAGCTGCGTGGCGGCATGAGCTGGGGCTTGAAGGCCAGAAGGTGGTGGGATTTGCCGGACGTTTCGTCGAGGAGAAGGGCTTTGACTTTTTGCTCAAGTCGATACCGCTGGTGCTGGAGAGTGTGCCTGACGCCCAGTTCGTCTACGCTGGAGAAGTGAACGTGGCCTATGAGTCGTTCTACGAGAAGTGGCAGCATCTTGTGGAGCGCTGGAGGGATCACATCGTCTTGCTCGGCCTACTGAGAGATCCGCAAAGGGTCGCGAACTTTTACGCCATGTGCGACGTCCTTGCTCTACCGAGCCGCACGGATTGCTTCCCCATGGTGCAAGTTGAAGCCATGCTGTGCGGCACGCCAACGGTAGCGACGAACATCCCAGGGCTCCGCGTCCCCATCGGACTGACCGGAATGGGGCGACTCGTTCGGCCACAGGACGAACAGGCGCTTGCTGACGGGCTGGTCCACATGCTTGCCAACAGGCAGAAGTACATCAAGAGCCGCGAGGAGATTGCGGCCATCTTCGACACCGGGAAGACGATTGATACCTATGAGCGCCTGTTTCAGGATCTGGCACAACAAGCAGACATGTAATGGACGGATTCGCATCGCTGGCGTCGATGCCGCGAGTGCCGGGGGGTGGGGCTAGCGCCGGGGCACCAGACTGCTGCGCTCAAAGAGTCGAGTTGCAGAGGCGCAATCAGCTCAGGACAAGGTGAGGCCGATCAAAGTCGGAGGCCAACGGCTTGAAGCGCTGCTGACGAACGAAGCAGACCTGGCTTTCAGATGGCGGGTGCGTGCCGTTCTGGCGTATCTGGATCCGCAGCCTGGCGATCAGATACTGGACTGTGGATGCGGGCTGGGCTTTTATCTCATGGCGCTTTCGCGACTGGCGAGCTGCCAGTTGTACGGCCTTGACTACGATCTGCAGGCCCTTCTGTTTGCGCAGAGGCAGGTGCGTGGTGCTCGGGTAGGTCCGTGTTTGGGTGACGTCTATCACCTACCGTACGCCGACGGGCGCTTTGACAAGGTCCTGCTCAGCGAAGTTCTGGAGCATCTGGACGATGACCAGGCGGGCCTGCGCGAGGTATGGAGAGTGCTGCGACCGGGCGGAATGCTGGTGGTGACGGTGCCACACTGTGACTATCCCTTTCTGTACGATCCGGTCAACTGGGTCTGCGAGAGACTGCTGCGGCGTCCCATCCGGTCTGGGCCGCTCGCCGGCGCCTGGATGGATCATCGGCGCTTGTACCGCCAGGCGGATCTGGCTGAGTTGCTTCGTCGGGGGGACTTTGTGATCACAGAGAGCCGGATGCTGACGTCTTGTTGCTTCCCATTCACTCATAATATCGTGTATGGCATTGGCAAGGGATTGCTGCAGGGGAGCAAGTTGCCGCACCTGTTCCTGGATGAGGTCGACCGCTTTCACCCTGAAGCTGGCAGGCGCGAGGCGTGGAACCCAATGACCTGGTTCATCCGTACGGTCGACTGGATTGACCAGTTCAATTCTGGCGGGTCCAGCAGGTCGAGGTTCGTGAACATCGCTGTCAAGGCCAGAAAGCCGTAGAGTCGGAACGTGAGGGGCGATTTGAGGACAAAGTCGCGAGCCTTGTGGAGTCTGGTGGGTCTGATCTCTATCTGGCTGGCAATTGTGGCCCAGCGGCGCCTGGCCCTGCGTGAGTATGTTCTGGATGGGGTGCTCTTGCTGGCCGTCAGCGTGGTGCTCTTCCTGGCGGCCGTCTGGCGAAGGGGCGCTGGGCAAGAGCCAGCTGTCTGGCCGCACAACGTGAACACACCGCCGGACAGAGGCAAAGTCGCGCTCGTCGGAGGCCGACTGCAGCAACTGCTGGTGGCTTGCGTGGTACTGCTCTCAGCCGTTGCTTTTCTCTCGTTGGGCGGGAATCAATTCACCGTCCGCGGAGTGCTGTGCTGGGTAGGAGCAGTCCTTGCCTGGCTGCTGGCCAACGCGCGCGTGCGATCCGGTGTCTTGTGGGTGCCCAGGGGTGCAGCTCTCAGGCAGGCCATGCTCAGGGGCTTTGCAGCGATACGAGTCAGTTGGACCGCGCTGGTGCTGCTCGCCATCCTGCTTGTGAGTTTCTTCTTTCACGTCTACCGCATTGATGCCACACCGGCAGAGGCGCAAAGTGATCACGTGGAGGCGTCCGAGGATGTGCGCAGCATTCTGAACGGCGACCACATGATCTTCTTCCCTCGCAACACTGGACGTGAGGCAACTCAGTTCTATTTGACGGCCGCCCTCTCTCGTGTCTTTGGCTACAGCTTCTTCACCCTGAAGCTGACGATGGCCTTGGTCGGTGCGCTGAACGTGATTCCCATGTACTTCCTGGGTCGGGAACTCGTGGACAAGCGGTTTGGCTTGCTGGCGGCGTTTTTCATGGCCATCTCCTACTGGCACGTTATCGTCAGCCGCATCGGATGGCGCATTGTGCTGGCGCCATTCTGGACCACTGTGACTCTATACTTTCTACTCCGCGCCTTTCGCACCGGGCGGCGCAACGAATACTTGCTGGCCGGTCTGTCGCTGGGCGCTGGCCTGTATGGCTACATGTCATTTCGCGTTGTGCCCGCTCTGGTCGTGCTGCTGTTCGTACTGAAAGTGGCCTTGGACCGCGGTCCGGCCTTTGAGTGGAGATCTTTCGTGCTCAACGGCTTCCTGCTGGTTCTGACTTCTATGCTTGTTTATCTGCCCATGTTCCGTTATATGTACGATGAGCCACGCATGCTGTGGTATCGCGTCTTGACACGCACCACAGACCTGGAGCGCTCCATCGACAAAAGCCCAGCAACTGTGTTCTTGAACAACGTCAGGCGTGCTCTGCAGATGTTCAATTGGGAGGGCGATGGAGCCTGGACCGCCAGTGTTCCCGGGCAGCCTGCTCTTGATGTGGTCAGTGCCGGCCTGCTAGTCCTGGGCGCGGCATATCTGCTCTACCTGTTGTTGATCCGGAGGCGCGCTCTGACATTGTACCTGGTCGTGGCCGTATTCATCCTGCTGCTACCCTCGACGCTGGCCATTGCTTTCCCCATTGAGAACCCTAGCAACATCCGGGCTTCTGGGGTGATCCCGGTGATCATGGTCGTAGTGGCGCTCCCTCTGTATGTAGTGGCAAGGCAATTGGTTTACGCGCTGCGCGGTGGCACGGGCTTGCTTCTGGTTGTCCTGTTGGGTGGCGTGCTGATGTGGCAGGCTGCCAGCCTTAACTATGAGCTGTACTTCATTGACTATGAC
>JBFEPU010000174.1:0-6193 GCA_041549915.1 Anaerolineae bacterium
ATGTTGAGCACCTGACCCTCGACTGTGCCCGTGCTCTGAGAGCGGACCTCGGCTTGGAGCGATATCAAAAGGGCGAGGATGCCCAGGAAAGAGATGAGTCGGTCACGCATCTCAGTCCTCCTCCAGCCTGAGGTGTGCCTCAGGCCAAACCGCCATCAGAGTCCCGATCAACAGCAGGCCGCCGCCAATCCAGATCCAGCTCACCAAAGGGTTGAGCACAAACTGGAATCCTGCGAGGCCACTTTCCTCCAGGCTGGCCAGGATGATGTAGAGGTCTTCTTTTAGGCTGCTCTTGATGGCCACCTCGGTCACCCAAGGGGTCTCCAGGGCCCAGTGGTAGTTCTTCTCTGCCACGACGCTTGCGGCCTTTGATTGGCCTCGTTGCACTCCCAAGGCAGTTGCATAGCGGACTCTGCTCTGGCGTGTGACAGGCTCCGGGTTTATGGTCTCGACCGAGTAGTCCACGTACTGGATGCGATAGCCTCGGAATTCGATTGACTCCCCAGGCGCCAGGGCCACCAACTCTTCGCTCTTGTACGCCGACGAGCCAGTCACGCCTACGGCAACCAGAACGACCGCCAGATGGACCAGGTAAGCTCCATAGCGGCGTCGAGCTTTCGAGAGCAGGCGCACGAGAGCGCGCACAAAGCTCTCGCCGGTCGAGCGGCGCCTGGCCAGAACATCTCTCGCAACCGTGGACAACACAGAGAGGGCAACGAAACTGCAGATAGCGGTGGCAATGAGCGGGAATGGTTCCGTGATGCCCAGGATAAAGGCCATGGTGCTCAAGACGAGAGCTCCGGCCGTGGGGATTCCCAGATTCCTGATTCCCTTGTCGCTGATGCGCTGCCAGCCGATGACCGGGCAGATGCCCATGAGGATGATAATCACAGCCATCACAGGCCCCACCGCCCGGTTGTAGAAGGAGGCATTGAGGCCCACCAGTGCCCCCAGAAAGGCCCGCGCCAGGCTGGGGTAGACCGTACCCAGAAACACGATCAACGCTGCACCACAAAAGAGCAGCTCAACCAGCAGGAAGGCGCCGTCTCGCGAGAGGAGACTGCCCACTTCCCTTTCGCTGGCCAGTCGATCACGCCTGACGTAGATCAAGGCAAGGGTCCCGCCCAGGGCCAGAGCGATAAAAGCCAGGAGGTAGTAGGCAATAGGCTGGATGCTGCTGGAGAAGCCATGCAGCTCCGAGACGATGATACCGCCTCTCGTAACCAGAGTCGCAAACAGGCACAGCACGAAGGCCAGAGCGGGCAGTACAAGGTTCCACACCTTCTGCATCCCCCGTCGTTCCTGCATGATGGTAGAATGGAGCAGAGCAGTGCCAACCAGCCAGGGAATCAGCGATGCATTCTCGACCGGATCCCAGGCCCAGTAGCCGCCCCAGCCAAGTTCTACGTAGGACCACCATGCGCCAATCAGGATGCCCAGACTCAGAGCAAGCCAGGCAAACAGGCTCCACCGCCGCATGACCTTTACCCATTGGCTGTCCAGTTCGCCGCTCAGCAGTGCGGCCAGGGCAAAGGCAAAGGGCACGGTGTAGCCAGCGTAGCCAAGGAAGAGCACCGGAGGGTGGATGACCATGCCAGGATTCTCGAGCAAGGGCAGCATCCCGATTCCTTCCGCTGGCCTAGAAGCATAAGTGGCAAAGGGGTTTGCAGTGCGAATCAGCAACAGCGCGAAGAAGGTCACGGCAGCAGCCATCGTGGCTAGAAGGTACGGGCCGGTCTGGCCACGCCTGCCCCCAAGCCTGACCACGGCCAGCGCAAGAACGGCCTGCAACCAAAACCACAACAGCAGCGAGCCTGCTTCGCCTGCCCAGAAGGCGGATATCCTGTAGAGAAGCGGCAGATGCGTGCTCGTATACTGATGGACGTACTTGACCTGAAACCCGTGGTTGATCAGCAAATACAGCAGCAGGGCTGACGCCGCGGTGGCAAGAACGGCCACCACCGCTACTGCTCTCTCAGCACTCTCGAGGAACGGGCGCGATTTCTGTCGCGCTCCGACCAGGGCAGCTATTGCCCCGTAGAGCGAGACGACGAGCGAAAGGACGAGCGTCCATGAGCCAATGGCGGCCACCGCCTACCCCTCCGTGTACTTGGAGGGGCATTTCAGCAGCACAGTGGTGGCTTCGAAGACACCCTTCTCAGTATACCGGCCCTCGACCACCGCCTCGGTGGCGTCTTCCAGCAGATCGGGACGCGGCCCCTCGTACACGACCTGCAGGCTCCCGCTCTCATCGGTGATCTCGAAGCGGAGAACCATCGCCTGGGGATCCCAGTTGATGCTTTCGCCCACAATATAGCCAGTGCCGCGAACCAGCCGATTGGATCCCCCCTCTGCGATCAACTCTTTCACAGTCAGGTAGGGCGTGGTGGAGCTTCCGATGTTGCTCCAGATGAGCCATAGGATCACCAAAACGACGATGACCCCGCCAATGATAAACTTCGTGTTCCCTCTCGCGCCCGTGCGAGCGCGGGGCTGTGAAGCCGAAGTCAATTGCGACAAAGATCGTCTCCTTCCGTGCAAAGCTTCGCGAATTGTACATGGACACAGAGGGGCTGTCAACTGACTCGTGTGCCCTGCCCAGGACATCCCCCCATGCATATGATGCCAGTTGAGCCCAAGTCACAGCAAACAGGGCGACAGCTGACTTCTAACTGCCGCCCTGTCTATGCTCAACAGCCCTGCCCTGCACTTGTAGCAGCGGAAGATCACTGCTCCTGAGAATCACACGACCCACTCCAGTGGTCCACGCTCGCCCTCTCAGGGCCGTGCAGGGCCACTGACATCTGCAGGGAGATTCTTCAGGGAGTCTGAACTGAGTGGCGTGCCACGTGTTGCCGCCGTTTCCTACGCCACCAGTATCGTCCGCCTCCCCTACTTCAGGGCATCGACGGCTGCCTTGATCACGGCCAACACGAACGATGGATTGTGGACGCCATCGCTTCCGTCACCCTCGACCAGGAAGTAGTTCCAGCCAGTCTTGGCTATGAGCTGACCAGCCGGGGAATCGATCAGCGTCCCGGAACCGACGGCCGTGTCCGAGCCGATCCGCACGTGCTCGATCGTCTGGTCGCCGATGGTGATGTTCATGGCGATCCGTCCATGAGACTCGGTGAGTTCAACCGCGCTGACGGAGCTGCCATCCGTGATGTCTACGTCCGCACCATCTTCGCCCATCTCCACCAGCGTGACTGTCTTGCCCAGATCTGTCTGAGCCGAGATTTCCATCATGATCGCCTGCTCGATGGCCATCTTCAGCTCTTCCATCCCAGCCTCGACCGCATCGTGCAGAGTGCCACCATCGTAGGCCCCATGGCACTGAGTGCATATCTCCATGCTCGCCTCGAACAGGTGGTTGGTTCCAGCGCCCTGGCGGCTGTACTCTGCCGGTGGCGGCGACGCCTCCATGTGGCAATAGGTGCAAGAGTCCGTGATCAGCGAATGTCCGCCTCGCTCACCCACGGATACAAAGAACGCATTCTCGCCCATGAGCACGTCACCCTGAGCAGCGGTGTGAGGCGCATGATCAGTCATGGTGGGCACCGCACCATCGTTGTGCTCACCATTGCGAGAGTTGTGGCAGGTGATGCAGAGAGCGCCACGACCCACTCCAACAGCCTTGAAGCCAGATGGCAGCAGCGCGGTTTCGCCGTCAACCCGAACAGTTGCTGTGTTTGGCTCCCCGGAACTCTTGCCCACATTATGGGGATCATGGCATGCCACACAGGTCACGGATTCGACCGTCGCTTCGGTCATACCAAGGGCCGCCAACTCTTCATCGGTTGCGTCTCCGTCCGCGCCCTGGATGTACTGGGTAAGATCGTCTTGTTCTACCCAGGCGATGAACCCTTGCGCGGAATGGCAGCGCCCGCAGTGGGGAGCAAGCGCCCCTCTGCCTTCCACTGTTGCTTCCTCGACGGCCAGCTCCAAGACGCCATGCAGGCTTTCCTCCCACTGCTGGAAGCGCCCATGCCGCGGCGGCTCACCGTGGCAGGACCCGCACAGATCAGAGGAAAGCGTTTGGCGAGCTGCCCCTACCGTATGGGCATCGCTGTCCTGTGGACCATGGCAGTTCTCGCACTGGATGTTGCTGAGCTGGGCTGTCTTCGGAAACTCCGTCAGCATCATGGAGAAATAGCCCACTTCACCGTGAGGCGGCACCTCCCACCCTTCCTCGGCCACAGCTTCGTCAAAACCACCATTGTCGGCGTCAGGATCGTAGCCAACCGTGTGGCAGCTAGCACACCCTATGCCCCAGTGACCGCCGGGATCCTCTATGTTTGATGTGAAGATCTCGGCATGCCCCGAGGCTTTCCACGGGGTGAACTGGTCAGAGGCTATCTCACCATTGTGACAAGTTGTGCACGTCGAATCAGCTATGGGCTCTCCGCTGTCATCCAGCCCAACTATGTTGCCCATCCAGGTACCGGCGTAGACATCAAAGGTGGCCTCACTTGTCGCTTCCGTCAGCGTGTACTTGCCCGCAGCATCCGGGGTGAAGGACGGATTCCGGTCTGCAGCGTCAGTCAGGGCCGCCGCGGAGCCACTGGGGCCAGCTACCGCCCAGCTGTAAGAGTCCTGAATCTTGCCGTTCAGCAAGACGGGTACGTTGATCGGCACGTTTTGTATGCCTGGGTTGATGGCATAGGGCAGCTCGGCGATCACTTCGACCTCATCGCTGTAGGTCCCACTGTCTGTAGTCACAGTGACCTCGAAAGCAGCGATCTCCGCCGCTTCGAGAGAGTGTGGACTGATGCCCAGCACTCCGAAGCGATCCGGCGGCTCCAGCCACGTCAGAAGCGCTTCCTTATAATCCGCGGCACCCGCGAGGGTCACGGATAGCGTGTCAGTATCCGCACCACTGATCGTCGCAGGCGCGCCAGCGGTCTGCTCCCACTCGTAGCCCGTGACCGTCGAGCCGTCTTCGATCTCCACGGCTGCCTGGAGGGTGACGGTTGCGCCCGGAGCCTCATGCACATTCTCGCCCGCATCAACCATCACCGTCTTGGGCGGTTCTGGCTCCGCCGCCTCGCCAGGGGGACCTGGGGGACCGGGCGGGCCTTGCGGCCCGGCGGGTCCAGCGGGTCCTGGCGGACCGGCCGGAGCTGAGCAGCCAGCCATCAGGGCGAGAACCAGAAGCACGGCCACGCCGATCCAGATTGCAATACTCGGCTTCTTTGCCATTCAGCATCCTCCGTTTCATTGGCTTGCGCTAGCATGTTGTGAGACTACGACTCGTGTTCATAAAGCCCAGAACCCGGTAGCGACTGTTCGTCTGGTCTCATCACCTCCTTCATCCGCTGGCGGCAATCGAAGAAGAGCTGCGGCCCTGTTCCCGGCCACCAGCTCGGCGATACTCAAATTGCCGCGCTACAGACACTGCAGCTGGCGGCGATCATCCCCTGGGGACCGACGCTCAGCTGCAGTGTCCTCGGCTGCCTAGGGCCGGGTGAAGCCGCTCACGTCAGCGCCAAGATCCTCCAGAGAATCATAGAGTATCTGGATGGCGTATGGTGGATTGTGCGCAAACGCGCCCGGATCCTTGGCAACGTACTGGTAGTTGTAGCCTGCCTTGAGCAGCCTTGGCGTCCAGGTGGCGTACCTGTTGCCGTAGCTGGCCTCCTCAGCATCAGCCACTCCATCCGCGTTGGTGTCTGTGAAGAAGTACGGGTAGCTGTGCGAGTCGTACACGATACCCGTGCCAACCGTTTCTGCCGCATAGTCTTGGATAGCTGCGTAGAGAGCTTCGTGCAGTGTCTCGACCTCGCCAGCGATGCCTTCCTCCGTGTCGCCATCCCCGTCAAAGTCCGCCTGCGACAGCCGGATGGTGGCCAGACCGTCTTCCTCATTGGCACCCCTGTGGCACACCGCACACTCATCCGCCTTGACATCCAGCTGGTGCGTGCTGTGGCACTCTGTGCAGACCGCATAGCCTTCGACGTGGGTATTCCGACCCGCGTAGGACTTGCCCGCATACTCAAAGGCCCCTTTGGCATCGGTGCCAAAGAGTGTCGCACCGGCCGCAAAGTAGTGCACGTTCATGAAGCCTAGCGTGTCAGAAACTGTGTCCTCGTCCAGCCCCTCCAGTGCGGCACTGACGCTCACCGAGGACTCGCGTCCCTGGTGGCAGTTCAGGCACAGGTTGGCGTCCGGGTTGCCGAGGTCCAGTTCCGCA
>JBFEPU010000175.1:0-6161 GCA_041549915.1 Anaerolineae bacterium
CTATCTGTACGCTCTCGATCACGTTCATGGTCTCATTATCCTCTGCTGGCCGCCCCGGATCAGGGCGCCGAACCCAGGGAAACCACCGGTCTGCTGTTCACTGGACTGGTACTCCACCAGTACGAGATCGCCCTCGTTGAGGCCGCGCAGCACCTCGACGTAGGTCCCATCGCTCAATCCCACTTCGACCGGTGACGCCACTCCCTCTGGCTGTGATGTGTCCTGCACCATCACCACACTACCGTCTTCTGCTTGGAGCACGGCCAGTGCGGGGAGTAGCAATACGTTCTCGCGGCGACCCACGACAATGCTCAGATTGGCGGTCATGCCTGGCTTGATCGCCACACCATCCGCTCCTTCGAGAGTCACTGGCACTTCCTGGGTCACCACGTTCTGCACCAGCGTCCCTTCCAAGGGCACCTCCAAGACCTGGCCGCGGAACCGCCGACCAGGGAAAGCATCAAAGGTGATCTGTGCCTCTTGCCCGACTTCAACCTGGCTGATGTCGGTCTCATCCACGATGGCCAGCACCTCCAGGTCCGTCAGGTCGGCCAAGGTCACGACATTGATGTTCGATGAAACGAGATCCCCCACCTCGGCGCTTACTGAGATCACCGTAGCGTCAAAGGGTGCGACCATGGTGGCCGCGTCCAGTGTGGCTTGCGCCTCTTCGAGACTCGCTTTGGCAGCGTCGTAGCGGGCCTGGGCTAGCTGCAGCACCTTGGCATCCGAATTGGCCAAGACAGTGGCCAGAGTCTCTTTCGCCTTGGCCAGGTTGTATTCCGCCTGCGACACCTTGTTGCGCGCCTGGGCCAGCGTGAGCGCGCTGGAACCTCCCTGCAGCTCGGCCAGCGCCTCCTCAGCCTCGGTGACCTTGTCCTGAGCGCTGACCAGGTCCAAGGCCGCCCGTGCTTTGGCTACTTCCAGGCTGTCTCTTGCATCTAGCATCCGGTTGTAGGCCAGTAGTAGAAGGTCCCTCCCTTCCTCGGTTGTAATGGGGCCTTCCAGCATCTTGCCGTGCTCCACCTCGGCCACGTTGGCCTGCCACTGCAAGCGGTCAATCTGCTCTTGCGTCGAGGCATTCCCCTGCAGGCCAGCGAGCGTGTCTTTGGCTGCCTGTAGGTCACGAGAAGCGTCGCGTATCGCTTTTGCGGTAGCCTCAGGATCGAGTAGCTCGTCTAAGGAGAGCTTCGCTTCTTGCAGGGCAACCTCTGCCTGCGCCACGTCCAGTTGCGCCTTCTGCCGATCCAACTCGCTGTATGGATCCCGCGCCTCCTGCAGCGCCTCCTCCGCCGACAGCAGATCCGCCTCTGCCTGATCCAGCGCCCGCTGCAGCGACGACGCGTCGATACGGGCTAGTACCTCTCCCTGGCGTACCTGCTGCCCTGGCGTCACGTTCAGCTCAAGCAGAGGAATCCTGCTGACATCAAAGCTCAACTCCGCCCGCCGCTGCGTGGAGACCTCGCCTGTGGGCGTGATGGCTGCCACCAGGTTTCCTCGCTCCACCGCCACCACCTGGGTGAAACTGCTGGCCTGCGACGTGCCGCTTCGCATGCGCAGCACCAGCACGCTGGCTGCGGCGCCAGACCGAACCTGCCGGGGACAGCAACTGTCGCGGCGCCTGCCCCTCGACGGATGGCAGACTGGTGGTGAGTCAGGATCGGCTACAGCTCAAATGGCCATCGGCACCAGCCTGGCAGAGACTGCCTGGGAGGTGTCCGCCTTGCTGAGACTCGCCCACACACATCTACATCATTATAGACGGGACTTTTGGAGGAATTGTGGAGATACTGTGAAGTTTCTGCGAAAAGTGGAAAGACCTCGGCCGGAAGGAGGATGTGCTGATCAGACTGCAGGTGGGATTCCTCGAGAGGAAAGGTGCTGACTACTCTGTACCTATGAGTCATGACGCGCCAAGAACGCCACGAAACCACTCGATCGTCCGCTCCAGGCCATCTTGCAGGGAGACCTCAGGCTGCCAGTCCAGGATTCCCTGCGCGCGCCTGATGTCTGGCCGGCGAACCTTAGGGTCATCTGGCGGCAGCGGTTTGTACACCACGCCTGCGTGATTGCCGGTCAAACCGTTGATCAAGTGGGCCAACTCCAGGATGGTCATCTCATTTGGGTTGCCAAGGTTCAGGGGCTGCGTGTAATCGCTGCCCAGCAGGCGATAGACACCTTCGATCAGATCAGAGCAGAAGCAGAAACTGCGCGTCTGCGAGCCGTCCCCGTGGACGGTCATTGGCTCTCCGCGCAGTGCTTGGCCGATGAAGTTTGGCACTACCCTGCCGTCATCCAGCCGCATGCGCGGGCCATACGTATTGAAGATGCGCGCAATGCGCGTGTCCAGCCCGTGGGAGCGATGGTAGGCCATGGTTAGAGCCTCAGCAAATCGCTTGGCCTCATCATAGACGCCCCGCGGCCCAATGGGATTGACGTTGCCCCAGTAATCCTCCGACTGTGGATGAGCGAGCGGATCGCCGTAAACCTCGGATGTCGAAGCCAGCAGAAAACGCGCTCCCTTGGCCCGGGCCAGACCTAGCGCCTTGTGAGTGCCCAGTGCACCGACCTTGAGCGTTTGTATGGGTAGCTGGAGGTAGTCAATCGGGCTTGCGGGTGAGGCAAAATGCAGCACGGCCTCAAGTGGCCCCTGGACATAGATGTACTCGGTCACGTCGTGTTTAATGAAGCGAAACCGCTCATGGCCTGCCAGATGTGCAATGTTCCGCGTGCTACCTGTAATCAGGTTGTCCATGGCGATCACCTGGTGGCCCTCAGCCAGAAAACGCTCACACAGATGAGAACCGAGGAATCCGGCAGCGCCAGTGATCAGAACGCGCATCAGGCCCCTTCCTGGCGGCGCCTCTTGCCCACACGGCTGAAGCGGACACGCACCAGGCCCTTGATGTCTTCCCAGGCAGTACTGGCGATCTTCACCCGGCTGTCTGGGTCGTCGGTCCACTTGACCGGCACCTCGAAGATCTTGTAGCCCATGCGCTCCGCCAGAAGCAAAAGCTCACTGTCGAAGAACCACGCCTGATCTTTGATCAGTGGCACGATGTCACGCACCGCTCGGCTTGTCACTGCCTTGAAACCACACTGCGCATCAGAAAAGTGAGGCCAGAACATGAGCTTGATGAGCAGGTTGTAGGTGCGCGAGATGAACTCACGTTTCAAACCACGCTCAACCTGTGCTCCAGGCTTCAGGCGCGAACCGATGGCTACGTCGTACTGGCTGTCGATGAGGGACTCAATCAGCGGTGGGAATGCACTGAGGTCCGTGGACAGATCCACGTCCATGTAACTGACGATGTCAGCGTTGCTTGCGGTCCAAGCCTTGCGCAGTGCACGACCCCGCCCCTTTTGATCCAGGTGCACGTACGTCACCTGACCAGGGTGCCGCGCCGCCAACTCCTTGGCGATTTCCAGTGTCCGGTCCGAGGAGGCGTTGTCTGCCACAACGATGCGCCAGTCATAGTTCACGTGATCAAGCAGGAACTGCCGCAGTGTCATGACACTGGGTTCGAGATCCGTCTCTTCATTGTAGACGGGGATCACGACATCCACGCGAACTCGTCTTTGATCCTCAACCATCAATGTCCCCTATGTGATCTCAGCGCCTGGCACAGCCGTTGGCAGAAGCGTGCTCGTCTCGAATGCTCGGACAATCCCAAAGCTCAAGAAGAAGACAAACGCGAGATCCACCAGAAAGTAGGAGTTGTCTATCAATCCGTGGGCCAATGTGCTGACCATGCTGGCGACAAGCCCCAGGATGATAGCACGCTGGTCGCCATCCGGCAAACGACGATACAGGCCCAGCGCCTGTCTGAAGAAAGCGGTCTGCAACCAGATCAACGCAGCTATCCCTCCGATCCCCAGGCGCGTCCAGTAATCGAGGACGATGTTGTGTGGGTGAGAAAGGCCAGGTTCCTGCCACGCCTCGGGCAGCATGTAGTCAGGATACTGGTACAGAAAATTGTCCAGACCGACGCCGGTGATTGGGTGATCTCGGATCATGGCCAGCGATGCTTGCCACAGCTTGAGACGGAAAAAGGTCGTGCCCTCCCCAACCTGTAGCAGGGAAAGAAAGCGCTCCGTTCCCACGATCGGTAGCAGGAGCGCTATGGAGAGGATGATCGCTGCCGACGCAAACAACGTAGCTCGACGCCCGCGCAAGAGCCCAATGGTCAGCAGCCCAGCGGGCAGGCTCAGCAACCAGCCACCTCGAGAGTAGGTCAGGAACAAGCACAGAACAAGCGGCACCAGAGCGGCACCGTAGGCATGCCGGCGCGGCGGCTTGGCAACAAGCAGGCCGGAGATGCCGAGGGGGATGATGCGTCCCAGGAGCAAACTGAGGTTGTTGGGCGATGCATAGACGCCTCGTATGCGCCTCACGCCCTCCGTGACAATGACGTCACCACTGACAAAGTACTGGTAGAGGCCGAACACCGAGACTGCCAGGCCCGCCAGCACCAGGGCATCTGTCAGGCGCAGGAGTTGCTTGTCGCGCAAGCCAGCCTGTCGAAGCAGAAAGTACAGCACCGCCGGTTCGATGATGATCACACGGAACTCGCGGATGCTGACGCCCAGGTTAGCCGAGAACAGCAATGAGATGGCCGCCAGAAGCACAAAGGCCAGGACTGCCGAGTCCAGAGAACTTAACGAACGCCTCCAGCCACCGATCCAGCTTTGCAGGTTCAACAACGAGGAGCGCGTGGTCGAGCTCAGTATCTCTTGGCGCAGCCATCGCAGACAACATGCTGCGCAGCACAGCAAGACCAATGTCTCCACGGTCGAGAAGGACTTGCCGAAGATGCTCCTGGGATAGAGGAAGAACGGAATCGAGAACACAGTGTAGGCCAGGCCAATGTCGATGCGCAAGTAGATCAGCATGCCGGAGAGAGCGAGTGCCAGCAGTGCACCCACAGGCCAAGGGGAGACGTAGTAGAGTGCCAGCAACCCGCCTATGAGCGCCCACTGCACCCACTCCGGTGCATCCAGGTACAGGTCCGCCAGCCGAGAGATCCACCCTGGCCAAGCGGACGATGGCCACAAGGCCACCAGCAGCACGCCGGAGCACAAAGTTCCAAGGAGCAGCAGACCGAGCTTGAGATAGTAGTCACTGTGGTCTTGAGCAATCATGGCCACTGGCGATGAAATGGCATCCTGCACAGCCATGTGCAGAGGGGTGGGCCTGGAGTCCGCGGTTAGCAGAGCAAAACCCCATGATGGGTCCTCCATGGGCACCGCGGGTTGAAACTGGGACCAGCACATCACCTCCAGCCAGGCCCACTCCTGCCGCGCACGCTGCACGGCGCGGGCGGTGCGGTCGGCCTGCTTGGTGACATCATCCGTGCCCCATGGTGGCGGGCGTCCCGTCCAGTCTTGCGGGAGTGCATTCCATCCGAACTCAACAGCCCAGATCGGCAGGTGCCCATCACCGTGGCGCACCATCTCCTCGCGCAGCATGATCATCCGCGAGAAGTTCAGCACTTGCGGATCAACGCGGCGATCTTCGGGCCCGCTCCAGAAGCCGTACGGCTTGGCGGCCACTGCATCAAAATGCCCGCGACCGCCCGCATCGTAGATACCACGGAGAAACATCACATCGCTCAGGTTGTCGCCCCCGGTCTCCGTGGTCGGAGCCAGCCCAGCGCTGAGCAAGATTGCATCGCCATCTGCCTGCCTGACCTCCTTCGCTGCTACCGTCAGCAGGCGCACGTACCCGGCGGGATCCACTGCACGCGCTCCCCAATGAGGGGACAGGTTTGGCTGATCCCAAATCTCGTAGCAGGAGATGCGGTCACCATAACGTTGCGCAAAGGTGCGCGCGAAAAGGCCATAGGTCGTCACGTACTGGGGAGGGGCAGAACGGTTGTCGCGGTCGCCTGGACTGCGTGCCCACACCGGAGACGTGTCCAGTACTGCGATCAGCTCGAGGTTTTGGCGTCTGACCTCGGCAACAATGCGATCCCACTGCTCCCAGCGGTACTCTCCCGGCTGCGGTTCAATCTCTGCCCAGGGGAAATGCTGGCGAACCCAATGGAACCCGGCTGCGCGAATCAGACTCAGGGCCTGAGCTAGCTCCTCCTCAGAGGAGTACTGCTCCAAGGAAGCATTCACGCCATACCGGCTGCCCGCCGACAGCGGAGATGGAGCCA
>JBFEPU010000176.1:0-6141 GCA_041549915.1 Anaerolineae bacterium
AATGATGTGATACTTGATGCAGTCGTCGCATCTCAGCACAAGCGAAGCTACCAGTCCCAACAACTCTTTCGTCTTCGGTGCCAGAGCGCCCTCTCGGTAGGCCTGCGAATCGAGGCTGAAGAACCTCTTGATTCCCAGGTCGGCGTACTGCATCACGATTCGATTCAGTTCTTCCCTCTCGGCCTTGAACTCTTCGATGCTTCCTTTTGACATGTCCTTCACTTCCTCAACCAACGAGCGCTCACACGCTCAGATGATAGCGCAACGGCAGCGAGTGTGGCGACACCCTGCTGCCACATCATCTGCTCACGCCACGCCCAGCGCAGTTGCGTACAGCATGGCAAAGAAGCCGTACACAGCGTTGGCGATCAACACGACAGCCAGGTATGCCAGAGCGGCGCGTCTCCGCGGAACCCCGAGGGCGGGCGAACTCCATCGGGCGAACAGGAGAACACTGACCCCGCCGAGCAAGGTGAACAACAGCGTTGGGGCCCCGAGAGCCAACGCAAGGCCCGTAGTCAGCGTGGTGAGCAGCATGACCAAGCCCAGCACAGCACCGTTGGTCAGCGGGTACAGCAGCGCCCACCCAATGGCATGGCGGTACAGCCTAAGGTCGCGCCAGTGGTACTCGACCGGCAGCAACCGCGGCATTGCCAGGCCCCAGGTGAGCACCCACACCAACAGCGCGGCCCCCAGACTGATGATGTACGAGATGGCCAGCAAGCGAGAGAGCTGTTGCGGCCGCTTGAGCGCTGCCAGGGTGTCCGCGGACATGTCGGGCAGACGGGTAATGACGACGTCCTCGGAAGAGTTGCTTTCCACGTACGTCACGCGCCAGATCCGTCCAAAGTCCCCAACCACATCTTCGACCGAATGGGCGGGGCCCTCCACGTCCATGATCCGCGGATGGGGCTGGCCCATGAAAGGCACTGCAAAGCCTGACCGGTTTGGACCCAGCTCCGGGTATTCGATGCGAAAGTCCTGTCCCGGCGGAGCGACGACGTACAAGCGCGTCATCTCAATGGGATGAGCCCAGGCACTGCCTGTGCCAAGGGGATAGGCATAGCTGGCC
Organism: Anaerolineae bacterium; assembly: GCA_041549915.1. Taxonomy (GTDB): domain Bacteria; phylum Chloroflexota; class Anaerolineae; order UBA2200; family UBA2200; genus JBFEPU01. The sequence goes on from JBFEPU010000176.1 coordinate 1,073, forward strand.
TCAGCAGACTGCGAGACCATGGTGGTTGTCCACGAGAGGTGGATGCCTGGTTGTCCAGTCGGCCTGCCAGCGGGGCCGCCGTCGTCGGCCGGTGGCTGGGTCTGCAAAGTGATGACAGCGATCTGCTGCCCGCGCAGCCTGGCCAGCGTCTCCGTCACGGCAGGATCGAGCCCGGCCGTTTCGATCAGCGCCTGGAGGTCGGTATCCTCGTCGGTGCCGTAGATGGCTACCTGTGAGCTCTCGGTTTCGTAGGTAGCGATGGGAGCGAGCTGGGTAGCCGGGGCGCAGCTGACCAGGGACCACAGGAACCAAAACGGCCACGCCCATGCCCCGTTGATGAGTCCAGTGCCCAGCAGCAATGCCCAGCGCACGTTGCTGCGCTGCGAGACAAGCCGCTGGGTCTCCCTCAACAGAGTTCTGTCCAGCTGCTGAGTCAATTCGATGTCGAACTGGAGGCTGGTCCTTTCGCTGACGAGGAAGTCACTGGCCTGCATGCCCAACGGGAGGAAAAAGACCACCTGGTGCGATTCCCCAGTGCGGTCGAGCATGGAGACAAACAGATCCACGCGAGCCGTGCTGCCGTGCCCCAGGTTGACGATAGCGATCTGTTGGCCCTCTTCGATCTGGGCCCAAAGCGCTGGGTCGCTGAGAACGGGGCCCCCGTCCGCCAGTGCCTGGGAGGGGAGGCCAGCCAGCACGATCGTAATGATGGTAACGGCCACCGTTGCCCGATGCAGGTGTCCCCGACACATTGCTCACCTCCTGGTTGGACGCGACTTGGGCGAGACGTTCGATCAATGCCTGGCACAGCGGATCGCCGGTCGTCTGCTAATAGCAGAGCCCGCTGCACCGCCAGACCTTCTCATGCAGCTTTGCCGGTGGGCGGGCCAGGTGTTCGACTGAAATGGCGGGGCATCACCGCCGTTCCGGACCACGGTGGCAGCCAACACGACACGGCCACAAACGTCGTCTTCATGGGTCGGGAGTATAGCACAGCTTGGCGCGGGCTGCCAAGCGAGGACGGTGTTGAGATTCTCTGAGGAGCGGCAATACCCTGTATCGCCGCCGCTCAGCGCGCCTGTCGGTGCTTGTTCGCTTCAGGCAAGTTCCCAGACACGGATCTTCTTGTCCGCCGAACCGCAGGCCAGCCAGCGACCGTCCGGCGAAAAGGCCACTGAGTAGACGCCCTTGGCCTCCACGGGCAGGTCCTCCATGGGCTTCCCATCATCCACTGCATAGAGGAGCACGTGGTAGTCCACTCCCACCGCGACTACCTTTGCGTCCGGCGAGAATGACAGGGGGAAAGCGTTCGCTGGCAACTCGAACCTTCGCACCAGCTCCCAGTCTGGCACCGACCAGAGCTTCCAGGTCCGATCGTAGCCCGTGGATCCCAGGTAGCCTCCGTCGGGCGAGAAGGTCAGCCAGCCGACTGCCACCTCATGGCCGGGCAGCCTTCCAACCACCTCCAGCTCTGGGACCGACCAGAGTAGAATCTCGTCGCCAAGTCCTCCGCTGAGCAGCGTCTGCCCGTCGGGTGCGAAAGCAACGGCACTCACGTTCTTCTTGTGTTGCCTGCCAACGGCCAGTTCCTGTTTGGATTCCAGCGCCCACAGCCTCACGGTAGCGTCATAGGAGGAGGATGCGAGAAGCTCTCCGGTGGGCGAGATGGCGACGCAGCTCACGGTCTTCTTGTGTCCCGTCAGCGTCGCGAGCAGCTCTCCGGTGGGGAATGCCCAGAGCCTCACGGTTTTGTCGGTGGAGCCGCTGGCCAGGATCGTGGCATCAAGCGAGAGGGCCAGTGAGTTCACGCTTTTCTCATGTCCATGCAGAGTCCGGACAAGGTCCCAGGAAGGCACTTTCCAGAGCTTGATGACATTGTCAAGCCCTGCCGAGAGCAACGTCTGGCCGTCGGACGTGAACAGGACGCGGTTTACGTAATGGTCGTGCGCTGGAATGATGGTCGGTTCCTTCATTGAGATGAGGCTCCTCTTTGCGCGGGTCATCGCTCTGTCCGGATGCCGTTTGACGGTTGTGGCGGAGGCACGCGTGCACTGGGCAGGTTGCCCGGCCAGTCAGACCAGCTGATCGCCGGAGGGTGCTGGAACATGGCAGACGCGAGCGTGGGGGCAGGAAGCGTTGGGATCGTGATTTGGACAATCGGGGTCAGAGTATGGCTGGCTACTCGACGACCTCGATTTCTGTCACTTGGATTTGCCGTCCCTCCGCGTCAGGGACGTCGCTCAGCAACTCACCCCATATCTTCACGCGAGCCCCCTCGTCGCGAAGCATTTCGAGCCGTCTTGTCAGCTTGGGGTCTGGGGTTTCGATGCCGTAGCGCTGGCCGTCTTCTCGCTCGAAGTAGTCGTCATATTGGGCACCGGGCTCAAACTGGACAATGGTTCCCACCCAAGCGACCACAGGCTCGCTCCCGGATTCCAGTTCGTAGCGCTCCAGCTGGATCTGTCGGCCTTCCACATCGGATACGTCGAGCTTTAGCGTTCCCCAGATGCGCACCCTTGAGCCGACGGTGCGCAGTGTTGCGATTCGATTCTGTAGATCCTCGTCCGCGGAGTCGATGCCATACCGCGCGCCATCGTCACGGACAAAGTAGTCGTCGAATTCGGCGCCGGCGCCGAGCGGGACAATGGTGCCGAGCCAGCCATCCACTGAAGTCGGAGAGGGCACTGTTGGCTCCGAAACGATGGCCACAGCGATGACGCTGATCTGCGCCGCGTTCACGTCGGGAACGCCACAGGTGAGCCGTCCCCACAGGTGGACGATGCTGTCTGTGTCACGCAGACCCTGCAGCTGGCTGACGAGGGCGGGGTCGCTGCTGTCAAGGCCATAGCGCACAGGGAAGTCACCTGCCAGAACGAAGTAGTCATCGTACTGTGCGTTCTCGGGAGTGCTGGAGATGGTACCCTCCCAAGCCTCGATAGGATCGGGCTCTGACGCGGGACCCGGTTCGTCGACGCGGAGCCGGGTCACGACGAGCTGGTACCCCGTAAAGTCCGGGGCGTCTGAGGTCAGTGTCCCCCAGAAGTTGGCGTATTTGCCGCTGTCACGCAAAGTCTCGATCTCGGCCTCGACAGCGGAATCCACACCGGTAAGGCCGACCTGTCCGGTCCCCTCTGGCTGCAAGGCCAGGTAGTCGTCAAACTCTCCTCCTTCGGGCACGCTGAGCACCCGCCCGTACCAGCCGACAACGGGCTGCCCGCTGATCGGTGCACGCACCTCGGTCACGTCACCGTTTGCGTCGACGTCCCCTTCCCACTGGAGGCCGGTATTCTGATTGGATACCACGACGTTGTACACCACCATCTCGGGCGCGACTACCGGGTGGGAGATGGTGATTACCCAGTGTCCCGAGCGATACTCGTAGCTCTCCGAGCCGACCAACCCTTCAGAGGTGGTACGTTTGCGGGTCCAGGTCAAGTCGGCCGCCGGGGTGACCTCGCCATGCTCTTCTCTCAGGTAGGTCAGAGCTGCATCGCGGGCGTTGAGGAGTGGATCGGCAGGTACACCTGCTACCTCGGTCACGACGCCCTCGGCGTCCACTTTGCCCTCCCACTGGAATCCCGCCGCCTGGTTCGACAGCATGACCTGGTACACCACCGCCTCGGGAGCCGCGAGAGGGTAGGACAGTGTCAGTACCCAGTCCTGCGCAGCGTACTGATACGTTTCCGCGCCGATCAGACCTTCTGGAGTGATGCGTGTTTCAGTCCATGTCAGATCCGAAGGTGGAGCCTGTTCACCGTAGCGCTCGCTAACAAGATCGAGTGCCGCATCGCGGGCCGCCAAGGCCTCTGCCGGTGCTTCCGCCTCGACCGCCGTCGCACTAGGGCCGAACTCCCCGCCAACCGGTGTTGCGGTACCCGCTGGCATCGCAGGGGTTTCGCTGCTTGGCGTCGCCGCCCTGCAGCCACTGAGGATGAAAGCTGTCACGGTGAGTAGCAGTCCCAGGATACGCCATCCGTTTTTCATCTTCTGTCTCCTTTGCCTTCCAGCGATGCGCGTCCAATTCAGGTCACACCCATTGCAGACGAGTGGAATGGTGGGCGGGTTCCGGGCCATCCTTTCGCTTGAGCATTGTACCCAACACTTCTCTGAAACCCAAACAAGGAGGACGTGGGGAATCAATCCTGACTGAGATATGCCCTCTGATTGTGGCTGCAAGTCGTGTGCGCCACTGCTGCAATCTGTGATATAATGACAGTCGAGTACGGACGTGCTGCGGGGGAGAGGCCGCGAATCTCCAGACCTACTGCGGACACCATTCGGGGCACAGAATCGGTGCCAGGTTGCGACTAGCCGCGCGCAGGTTGCGAGAACCTCGACGGCAGCACGCGCTGCCCCCACAGCTAGGGAGGCTGACATGATCGATGGTCTACCTCGGGCGTCGAAAACGGTCGTGAGAATCGCTCTTGCTGCTCTGCTGCTCCCTCCGGCCGTTCTCGTATTATCCTCCTGCCGCCCGAGCACTCCGTCACCCACTCCAACAGCAGACCAGAGCGTTGTGGAAACGCTGGTTGCGGCGACTCTCACTGCACTAGCCTCGACGACGACGCCCACACCTGTTCCTTCCCCTACTGACAAGTTGCCACCACCTCTGGCCACAGCCACGCACACTGAAACCCTTGCGCCGCCGACGCCCACATGGACAGAAGTGCCGCTGCCGACTGCAACATCCACAAGAACTAGCACGCCGACCCCGGTGATCACGGACTGGCGAGGCGAATACTATGCTAACCGTGACCTGGTGGGAGATCCCGCGCTGGTGCGTAACGACGTGGCTCTCCAATTCGACTGGGGAGAGGGGAGCCCGGCTGCTGGGCTGCCCGCGGATAGCTTCTCGGCTCGCTGGACACGCGCCCTCGACTTTGAGGGGGTCGTGTATCGTTTCTCGGTCTTTGTGGATGATGCCGTACGGTTGTGGGTGGATGACGAGCTGATCATCAACGAATGGCATGACAGCGCTTCGCACACAGTCACCGTGCTCTATCCCATGTTGAGAGGCAGACACAGGATCAAGCTGGAGTATTACGAGCACGGCGGCACAGCCCACGTTC
>JBFEPU010000177.1:0-6138 GCA_041549915.1 Anaerolineae bacterium
AGCCGCAGCAGCGTTGCCCGCAGCAGCGGCCCCCGCGCCAGGTCAAACGGCCGCCCAGCTTCCTCCCTCGCCAGACGAACCACCTCCGCCTCTCGCTCCTCCTCCGGCAGCCCCCCCAACTCCACCACCACCAGCGGCACGCGCAGCCGCGGAGCGATCACCTGATAGGGTCGCCCTTCCTCCGCACCGAACGTCGTCCGCAACACCTCATGCCTGCGCACGACCTCGTTCAGGCTCTCCTCCAGCGCCGTCACGTTGAGCCTGCCCAGCAGGCGATAGGCGTAATAGATGTTGTACACCGGGTCGCCCGGTTCCCACTGATCCAGAAACCACAGCCGCTCCTGGGCAAAGGACAGCGGCAACGGGCCGCTATCCGCCTCCCGTGGAAGCACCGCCGTCTTGGAGGTGGACACCAGGGCGGCCAGAAGCCCCCCCTCCAGCGACCCTGCCTGTGAAGCGGAGGGTCTGGATGGTATTCTCGAATGGTCAGACGTTGCGCTCATGTGGTGACACCATGTGAGTCACTTGCTCGTCGGACATGCTCCGTGTCTCATCAGTCTGCACTCATTCGGTGACCGTCGCCTTCCTCTTCGTGCCGCTCCAGCATCCGTCGTACCTCCTCGGTGGACATCCCCTGAATGCCCTTCAGGATATCGGCAATCTTCTGAGTTTGTCCGGGCACGGCCTCGCTGGCGATGAGCACCTCCGACAGTTCGGCCACGGTGGGCGCCTCAAACAGAGCGCGCAGCGGAAGCTGCACCTGGAACACACCGTGAATTCGCGACATGACCCGCGTTGCCAGCAGCGAGTGCCCACCCAGCTCGAAGAAGCTGTCGTGGACGCCTACTTGCTCCAGGCCCAGGACGTCAGCCCAGATGCGAGCGATGCTTTCCTCCACCGCGGTTCGGGGAGCCACATAGGCTTCGTCCACATCGCGCCGCGTCCAGTCGGGTGCCGGCAGCGCCGCGCGGTCGATCTTGCCGTTGGGGGTCAGCGGGAAGGCATCGAGCCTCACAAAGGCTGAGGGCACCATATAGTCAGGCAGCTGCTGCTTCAAGAACGTCCTCAGCTCCTGGGTGGTCGACTCTCTGTCCACGGCAGGTACAAAATACGCCACCAGGCGCTTGTCAGCGCCAAGCACGGACGAGGCTTCGTCCTGCTCGTTTTGCCGCACCACGACAACGGCCTCGACAATGGCACCGTGCTGGCCCAGCAACGTTTCTACCTCTCCTGGCTCGACGCGGAAACCGCGGATCTTCACCTGATCGTCCATGCGACCGAGGAATTCGATCTTCCCGTTGGGCAGATAGGACGTCAGGTCGCCTGTCCTGTACAGACGGGCACCGGGCTCTTCACTGAAGGGGTTCGGCACGAAACTCTCGGCCGTCAGCGCAGGACGGTTCAGGTACCCACGAGCGAGCCCATCGCCACCGATGTACAGCTCACCCCTGACGCCCACCGGTACCGGCTGCAGGTAGCGATCCAGTATGTACACCTGGGTGTTGGAGATGGGGCACCCGATCGATACCGACGCGCCGACCTCATTCGGGTCTGTCATCGGGTTGCAGCAGGTGAAGGTGGTGGACTCCGTCGGACCGTAACCGTTGATCAGCGTGCAGTGCAGGTGTTGCAGCACTCGCTTCACATGCTCGGGCGACAGCACGTCCCCGCCCGCCAGAAGCTGCCGCAGAGTTTGGAGGCCATCCATCTGATGCTCTACCATCTGGTGGAAGAGCCCGGCTGTGAGCCACAGCGTGGTGACCTGATGGCGCTCCAGGGCGGCTGCCAACGCCTCCAGTGACGGTTTGGGCTCCGCCAGGACGACCAGCTGGGCCCCGTTCAGCAAGGGTCCCCAGATCTCGAATGTCGAAGCATCAAATGACACTGGCGCAGCATGCAGGATGACGTCGCTGGGCGCAAGCTGCACATAGTTGGTTTCTTTGACCAGACGCACGATGGCCCGGTGCACAACGCTCACGCCCTTTGGCCTGCCGGTGGAGCCGGAGGTGTACATCACATAGGCCAGGCTCTCCGGTCCGACCCCACTCGCCACGTTTGCCTGGCTCTCTCCGCCCGCCACGTCCCATACCTTCTCCAGGTGCAACACCTGCGCCTCCGTCCGGGGCAGGCTGGGCAGCAGCTCCTCCTGGCACAGGAGGTGCGACACGCTGGCATCCTGTAGCATAAAGGCGAGACGCTCCTGCGGATACCCAACGTCGAGTGGCAGGTAGGCCCCGCCAGCCTTGAGGGTGGCCAGCAGTGCTGTGACCATTGGCAGCGAGCGCTCTGTCAAGATGCCCACCACTACCTCAGGTCCGACTCCCAGGCCTCGCAGGCGATGCGCCAGCTGGTTGGCCCGTTCATTCAACTGCCGATAGGTCAACATCTGATCGTCGCAGACCACCGCCGTCGCATCTGGGCTGCGCTCCACCTGCTCCTCAAACAGCTCATGCACGCACCTGTCGCCCGGATAGGACGTCCGGGTGCGGTTCCAGTCTAGCAGCAGTTCGCGGCGCTCCGCTCCCGTGAGAATCGGCAGTGCGCCAACCGGCGCATCTGGAGCCGCAACAATCCCCTCCAGCATCGTTTTGTAGTGACCCAGCATTCGCTCGATCCTGTCCCCCTCGAACAGGTCCGTGTTATACACCACAATCGCTTCCAGCCCCTCAGGACGGTCCCCTACGGACAGCAGCAGGTCAAACTTGGATGTTCCGCTGCGTATCTGCAGTGGGCGCAGAGTCAAATCGCCAAGCCTGCGGGGCCCTTTGGGAAAGCTCACCATCTGGAACAGCACTTGGAACAGCGGTTGCCGGCTTGGGTCTCGCTCCGGCTGCAGCTCCGCAACCAGCTTCTCAAATGGAAGATCCTGATGATCGTACGCCCCGAGACACACATCGCGCACCCGTGCCAGCAGCTCCCGAAAGGTCGGGTTCCCTGACAGGTCGGTCCGCAACACCAACGTGTTCACGAAGAACCCGATCAGCCCTTCGATCTCTACGCGGTTGCGGTTGGCAATCGCAGAGCCTACCACCACGTCATCCTGGCCGGTATAGCGATGCAGCAACGTCTGGAAAGCCGCCAGCAGCGTCATGAACAGCGTCACTCTCTCCTGACGGCTCACCGCACGCAACGAGTCGGCAAGCGTCGTGGGCAACAGCAATGACTGCCCGGCTCCCCGATAGGTCTGTAGTGGCGGACGAGGACGGTCCGTCGGCAGCTCAAGCGAAGGCGGCGCCCCGGCGAGCTGTTCCCTCCAATACGAAAGCTGACGCTCCAGCATCTCGCCCTGTAGCCATTTGCGCTGCCACACCGAAAAGTCCGCATACTGGATCGGGAGCTCAGCCAACGGAGAGGACTGACCATTGTGGTACGCCTCGTACAGCGCCTCCAGTTCGCGGAACAGAATTCCGTCCGACCAACCATCGGAGACAATGTGGTGCATAGCCACAGTCAGCAGGTGCTCCCCGTTGTCCAGTCTCAGCAGGAAGGCACGAAACAGGGGCCCCTGTGCCAGGTCGAAGGGCCTCACCAACTCCTCCCTCGCCAGACGCCTCGCCTCGGCCTCTCGCTGGGCCGCCGGAAGGCCCTGCAGATCCACAACCGGCAGCTCCACGGTGAGGTGTGGGGCAATCACCTGGTACGGCTGTCCCTCCTGGGCAGAAAAGGTCGTCCTCAGGACCTGGTGACGTCGCACGATTTCGTTGAGCGCCTCCCGCAGTGCCGTTACGTCCAGGCCCCCGCTCAGGCGAAATGCCGACGCCAGGTTGTACACAGCACTGTTGGGCTCCCACTGGTCCAGAAACCACAACCGTTCCTGCGCAAAAGACGCTGGCGTGGGACCGTGCCCTGTCCGGCGAGGAATACTGCCGGAAGTTCCCTCTTTGCCTCTTTGCATGAGTGCACGAAGCACCGCACTCCCCTCGGGCGAAGGCTCAGAACGTCGTCCAGATGACTCCATATCACTGCACCTCCGAGGTGCTGCCAACGCCGTGGATATCGCCTGCACAGCCGCCCGACCCGGACGCTCCAGGAGCCTTGTCCACGACGAGGCTGAAAAAGCGACCATCCTCCTGAAACAGCAAGCCCCGCTCTTGCAGCAAACCAACCTCTCTTTGTGGACTAAAGCCGCTGATGTGGCTCAAGCTGGAAGCCAGCCCGGCCATCGTCCTGGGTGTGGCCAGCTGTTTCAGCACCTGGGCTGCCACATCGTCGAGCTCGTACTCGGCAACCTCGCCACTGCGCGAGTCATGGACCACGCAGGATGCCCCTTTGTCCGTGAGACTGAGCTCTGGCGGCACGCTCTGGCTGGTCTCCCATCGCTTGCGCCACAGGTCGACCTGTTCCCTGATCTTGCCGATCCACCTGACCATGTCGCCAAAGTACTGTGCCCCGTAGTTGTGATCCATAAAGTACCACGCCAGATTGGCAAGTTCCTCCCTGCTGAAGGGGTAGACCAGCTCGTAGAAATCATACGGATGAAGGTCCAGCCCGTATTCCGCAGCGTGTTCGAAATAGGGACTGTAGCGGTCAAAGCGAACTGGGTATGCCCCTGACGGTGGCGGCAGGTGGGTCAGCAAAGGAATGTCCACCATGTACTTCTCATAGACCGCCTCGTCCTCTCCCGGGAAACCGATCAGCAGGTTCCACCCGGGCTCGATCCCATGGGTCACACATCCCTTCAACAGCCTCAGGTTGTGGAAGACGGTCGTTCCCTTTCTCATCAGCTTCAGGGTGCTGGTTGCCAGAGACTCGATTCCCGGCTGAATCCGCTTCACTCCTGCCCTGGAGAGGATCGCCAGCTCCTCGTCGTTGAGATTGGCCTTCACCTCGTAGAATATCGTCGCCCCGGGCGGAGTCTCCAGCTGTGGAAACACGTCCTGCAAATAGGTCTTGGGCATGATGTTGTCAACGGCCTGAAACGTTGAGCACCTGGGAAAGTACGCGAACAGGGATTGGAATTGCTCGATGGCCTTTTCTGGTTGCAGCGCGGAGTGGGCCATTCTGGTCCCATTCAAACCGCAGAACGTGCAGTGACATTTCTCCCCCCACCAGCAGCCACGTGAGGTCTCGAAGAGCAGCAGGGGCTCAATGTGGTCCTCTGGGAAGTTGCGCTCCAGGGTACTCAGGAAGGCCTCATAATCCAGTTCGAGGACCGTGTTGATGTCCACCTCCTCGCCGCTGGAACCGCACAAGTCGGACCCTGGCGCGGCACAGTTCGTCTTGGAGAATACGCCTGGAATCCTGTCGTTATGTTCCATCTCCAGATTGAGACAGCGCTGCACAAAGAGGGGGAAGCTCTTCAGAGCGGGACCTGAGAAGACGAAATCAACGTGCGGCACGTTCCTGGCGATCACTTCGCCCATGGGCGTCTCGCAGTTGGCACCGCCCATTGCGGTGATGATCGCGGGGTTCCTTTCTTTCAGTTTCCTCGCCATCGCGAAACTGGCAAGGTTCTGCGAGAACGTCGATGTGAATCCCACCAATTGCGACTGGTCAAGCTGGTGGGCGTCAATCAGCTCGTCCAGGATTCGCTCTGTTTCACGCCTGTGAGCCAGGATGGACCGCTTCAGGTGTTCAGCCTCTTCATCCCGGCGCGGCAGGTAGCGCCGGAAAAACACCTCGTGGTTGTCTGCGAGCTGCGGAAACGCGGATTGCCGGAAGATCCAGTCGCCAAGACCGCTGTAGAGCGCGTCCATCGAATTGGACACGTGGCGATAGAAATGCAAGTCCGTGCGGCGAGCAAACTCCTGATTGAGGTAATGGATCTCAACCGCGACACGATCCCCACATGCCCGATCCACAGCGGCCTTCAGCTGCGTCAGGGCCAGCGAGGGCATCTTCAGGGCAGCAAACGACATTGTAATCAGGGAAACTCGATACATGGACACCCCTCGTCAGTTTCGGTTTCGCTCCTCACCAGTGCAAGACGCCGCAGGCAGGGGATATCTACGCATTGTGGGCCTTGCCAGGGCGATGTTCTAGCGCCCATCCGGTGCGCCACAGCCCTCTGTCGCTCGCTCGATGGCCTCGGCAAGTCCGGCAACGGTGGGGCTCTCGAACACAATTCGCAGCGGCAGCTGTACACCAAACGCCCTGTGAAGGCGAGAGATCACCTGAGTGGCCAGCAGGGAATGGCCT
>JBFEPU010000178.1:0-6128 GCA_041549915.1 Anaerolineae bacterium
ACTACTACCGCATTGACACTCGCACTGAAGTCTGGGATGTGTGGCAACCCAACCTGAGCTTGCTGTATGGGGTATTCGATGTGTGGGGTATCTATAATCCACTGATTCTAGCAGACTATCACCGCTATTGGGAAGGGCTGGGCAGTCGCTCCACCCGCCTCTACGACTTTCTCAACGCCAAGTATGTTGTGGGGCACAAGGATGTTGTTCTGGACTGGGAAAAGTTCGAGCTAGCTTTTGATGGTGACCCCACGGTGAACATCTTCCGCAACACAGAGGTCCTCCCGCGAGCCTTCATTGTGCACAACGCCTGGTCTGTGCCCGACCAAGAACACGCGTGGAGTGCCGTTCACCAAGCCGACTTTGACCCAAGCACCACAGTTGTCGTTGAGCATGGAGAGACGCTCAGCGCGAGCACGCCTGGCACGTCGCAAGCAGAGATAGTATCCTACTCCAACAACGATATCAGTCTGCTGACATCCACTTCGGCGCCTGGATATCTCGTAGTGAGCGAGGTCTACTACCCGGGATGGAAGGTCGAGGTGGACGGCAGGCCTGCAGAGCTCATGCGAGCCAACTACGCTTTTTGGGCCGTGTATCTTACGCCAGGAACGCACCAGATACATTTCCGTTTCCAATCAGGCAGCTGGAAGGTTGGGACGGTTTGTGGTATACTTACCTGGCTGATACTTGCAGTGGCTGCATTGCGCGCCCTTGTGGCCGACCGGCGCCTGCGTGCAGAGCGCTCTCGAGGAGTAGGCGAATGAGATCAGAACACGCCGAACGTTCAAACCAGACCACCGAAGGAGATGCTATGTTGGAGAGCTTGTTCTCCTCCCGCGTGAGAGTGAAACTCCTGGAGGTATTTCTCACCAATCCAGGCCAGACATATCACAGCCGTGAGCTGGCACGCATCACCGGCGAACGCCAGAACTCCGTTTGGCGCGAACTGCAGAAGCTAGAAGAGACTGGCCTGCTACAGAGCGAGACTCATGGCAAGCGCAAGGACTATATCTGCTCGAAAGAGTCCCCCTTCTACCCTGAACTACGACGCCTGATGCTCAAAGCCACAGGAACCCAGGAGCGACAGCGCTCGCTGACGCCCGACATCCATGAGCGTTATGCTATGCCGCGTTGTGTTGTCGCTTGCCGGCCTGACTATGTTGTCGGCGAGAACGACTGATGTGGGTGCAGCCGTTTAGCCGATATATCTGGGCAAGCTGGTCAACGTGAAGCAATCAGCCACAGTCGTCGCTGTGCGTGGATCATCGGAGGATGCCGTCTCGTTCTTGAGGGTCCATGGTTCGGCTGGTGCAAGGATTGAGGCGTGCCAGCCTACAGGCGGGGAGCGCTCACCGTGACGACAGAGACAACCGATGAGAGAAGGGGCGGCTTGTGATGAAACTGGCAGACTTTCCCCGACCAGCGAACGGAAGTCGGAGAGGCGTTCACTGGTCTCCTACTGTCTTTCATCCCAGTGGCTCTTCTCTGGACTGGTGGATCAATGAGCTCCTGGAGATGGACATTCGCTGGGTCAAGCTGCTCGACAACGGAGCCGGCTCGTCCAAGCACGTATGCCAGCGATTGCTGTCACACGACATTGTCCCCATAGTACGTTTGTACCGCGCTCAGCCCAACCCAGGACACCTGAGCGACCGAGACAAGCAAACGGTGTCGGAACTCGTGGCACTGGGGATCCGATACTTCGAGTGTAATAATGAACCCAACGTGGGCGTCGAGTGGCAGGATGGAGAGTGGCAGAGTGGTGGTAGACCTGATGTAGTGATGCACCACTGGCTGGACGACGCCGAGGCAATCCTAGGCCTGGGCGGCCTCCCAGCCTTCCCGGCCCTGGCCCAGACTGCTTCACACAGCGAGATGAGCAGTATCCGGTGGTACGTGAATGCCTTCCGGTGGCTGGACGAGAATGCCCACGCCGCTGCCCTCAACGTCTTCAACAACGGTGCCTGGATCGCGGTCCACGATGCCGTCCTGAATCACTGCTACCAGGATGACGATAGAGTCTGGCACTTTGAGTATCCATACGACCCCATTTGCCAGGCCGATCAACCGGGCAAGACAATCATGGACGATGACAACTCCCTGATCGGCCACCGTGTTCCGGTCAAGCTGTTGCAGGAGCATTTTGGCCTGCAGGTGCCAGTTATCTCCACAGAGGGCGGCGTATTTGCGCCGAAAGGCGGCTGGCAACAGTGGGACACGCGCTATCCAGGCTATAACTACAACGGCCACGCTGAGCGAACCGTGGCCATGTTCGAGTGGCTGCGGGCCAATGCGGAAGACAACTTCTTCGCCATGTGTCCCTGGCTGATCGCAAACGAACGAATGGGCAGTGTGGATCCAGCCTGGACCGGAGCTGCCTGGTACCGCCTGGACACGGAACTGCCGGTGATTGCCGCCCTCAAGGCCATGGGCCCAGAGCCCGCGCCCCCTCCGCCTTTGCCCCTCGAAGAGATTCTTCACAATGCCGCCTGGAGCAGGCGCGGACTCGCCTACAACCCGGACGCTGCCTTTGTGAAGCATGCTCGCCAGCACAGCCTGGGCTCACCGCTTACGCCTGAATTCGACGTTAGTTGGCAGGGCAGAACGTATCGTGTGCAGGGCTTTACCGGCGCCATTGTCTATGCCGAAGTAGGAGATTGGGCAAACATCAAAAGCTTGGGATGGTGAGCGGCAGATAGACGGCCCTGGTCGCGTGCCATTCCACGTGCTACCCGCTTGCCGCAGCCTGGCGGAGTCTACGACGGATACTCAGCTCCACGACTCCATGCCTGAAGAGCACGCAGCACTTGCTCTGGCACTTGATCTCCAGTCACACGCCGCAGGAATGTCCGGATCTGCCGAACGGTTACACCCCTCTCAAGTGCCGGGCGCAGCGACGCCGCATCGATCTGGTAGTGCGCTACGGCGCCTTGCTCCCCCACCCAGCGCGAGAACCGCTCCAGCAGGAAGCGATCGTACCAACTAGCCAAAGGTGGGACGGTGACCTGACATTCGGGACTCGTAACAAAACGATCAGAGAAGAGCCCTCTAGAACTGCACACTTCCACGCTGGCCTCTTCCCACAGTCCAAGAATCGCCGCACCCCGCCTGGTTAGCATAAAACTATCGGCGTCACCGTCTTCTTGAGACCGACCAATCGCCACTACGCCCAGCCAAAGCAACGGGCACTGGACGAGGTAGCGAATGAGCGCGCCCTCAACCTTGTCCCAGTTGCTGTAACCCATCAAGTACTGGCCGGTTCGGGCATCACGAATGAACCAGGAATCGTAGTCACCGTCGGGACGCATAAAGTCAGGGTCGACATCGTGCATGGACTCCACGAGCGAATCCACGCTGAACCAGACATCAGGGGTGCACCTGCCCAGGTGATCCACGACGCCCTTGCGCGCCAGAACCGGCTCATTCCGCCAGCCAGTGCTCTCGCACCGAACGCTGGGCATGATGCACAATTCATTCCAGTCCGTATCTTCCAGCCATGCGCGGCAGAAGCTGCGGCATCGGGCGATATCTCCCTTCCCGAGCCACTCAGCGGCCCGGAGGGTGACCTGCCACAGCCCCTCTGCAGTGCGGATGAGATGCCCACGTTCACAGAGATGGTGCAGGAATCGCAAACGCTCGGCATCCTGGAGCGCGAACCGGGGAATCACCTTGGCCAGCTCGTGCTTGGCCAAAGCGCCCTGCTTGGCACGCACCGCATGATTCCGCAGATGGCTCAGGATCACAAAGGCATCGTGGGCCAGAGCGTCCCGATCATCACGCACAGAAGCCGGTACTGGAGTCGGCTCGACCCTGAATGCAGACAGGGGCGCGCTCATCGGTGGAAGGGCATTCGAGATCTCAGGAGGCACAGCAAAGACCCCGCCATGATATCCCTCATCAACCCCGTATGAACGGTAGATCAGCCCCAAAAACCACAGCTGTTCGGCAGGCGTATCAGGATTTCGCCACGCTTGCTCCCATTCCAGACGACCAGGTCCCAGGTGACGGATTCGACCGTACTTGCGAGCGAGAATGTGCGCTTTGACCTGGCCCTTGGCTACAACGTATGCCAGTGCCTCCTGTTCGGGAGCGCCCAGCCGGCCCACCACCGCTTCCAGGGCCTTCCTGTCGCTCATTTCCGCGACCAGGCGGTCCACGATCTCAGGAAGCTGCTCGTCCGTCAGAGCGATCCTCCAACCTTCGGCGATTGCCTCCAACATGATCGGTGGGTATTCGATCAGAAGGTCTCTCAGGCTGCTCACCACACACACATTATATCGTCGCATCAACCCCGTAGCAAGGTCCGGTACCCCGACTCGTCGTCCGCGCCTCCCGTTTGCTGGTGAAAGGCTCTTGGCCTACAATCGTCCTGCTCACTCCGCAGAAGGACAGGCAGTCTACCGATATGCAAAGAGATGATGCTTCTGGTGACAGCTTAATACTTGTCGCGGAACAGGATGCACAAGATCGGTCATCGTCCACTCGCCTGGTGAAACTGCTGATACAATGGGCAATACCTGCCGGCATCCTGGCAGTGCTGGGCTATGTGCTGTTGTCGAGACTCTCGCCTGATGAGCTGACCACGATCTTGTCCCAGTCAGCACCTGAATGGTTGCTGCTTGGACTGCTGTTCTACGCACTCACAAATGTGGCACGAGCGGTTCGCATGGTTCGACTTTTGGGCTGGTCCTATTCACGCACACTACAGTTGCTGCCAGTCATGTTCGCCCTCAGCCTGTTCAACAACGTGCTACCCATGAGAGCAGGTGAGCTCTCCTTTCCGTATCTGATGCAGCAGGATGGCGTTGCTTGGGGCACCAGCCTGGCGGCTCTACTTGTTTCGCGCTTGTTTGACCTCCTCGCCGTAGGCTCGTTGTTTCTGATCACAACGCTGCGACCACATTCCCTCTTGGGCACATCCGCCGTAGGCCTGGTGGCTACCGCAACGGGCACGGTTGTCACCCTCCTTGTCCTACTGGCGTCTTTGCCCACGTTGGGACGAAGGTTTCTGCGCTCCTTGCAGCGATGGTTGGACACGACAGAGGCGCCAGCCAGCAGGTGGCGAGTGATGCTCTCAGAGCAGGCAGAAAAGGCTGCCAGCGCTCTCCAATGGATGCGACCCCGGCACGTCTATTGGAGAGCATTCTTCCATTCGCTTCTGATCTGGCTGGGTACCTATGCCTGGTTTGCCTGCTTCCTTAGGGGCATTGGCATGCCAAGAAGCATCGGCCAAGTGATTTCAGGTGCAAGTCTTGCTGTGCTCGCCAAGTCTTTGCCTGTCAGTTCCATTGGCGGTTTCGGTGCGCATGAGGCAGCCTGGACTCTTGGCTTCGTGTGGATTGGCGAGCAGGCCAGCAGCGCCATCCTGGCTGGTTTCGCCGTCAATCTGCTCACTTTGCTTTCCTCGGCGATCTTCGGCCTGGGCAGTCTAGGCTGGTTGGCGCTGCGCAGTGGGCGGCCTCTATCCTCCTACCTGCCACCGGCTCTGCAGAAGCAGGTTTCGGCTGACAAGCAAAGGAGTCTTCCACACTGGCAACTGAACCGGCAGGGGATGATGGCTGTCATCCTGATCCTATTCGTGGCGTTGGGCACTCTCTATAGCATTGTCACGCCGCTATTTGAAACACCAGATGAGGTGTGGCACTATCTCTATGTGAAGTACATAGCCGACGGTGGGGGACTGCCCGTATACGGCGAGGACACCACATTCCCGATGCGCCAGGAGGCTAGCCAACCACCTCTGTACTACTTGCTCACTGGATGGGCTACTGCGTGGATCGACACCTCGGATGTGGAGACAGTGGTGCGCTACAACCCGCACGCCGCCATTGGCGCCCCCGCAGCATGGGGAAACCGAAACGTGATCAGCCACACACCTTACGAAGGCTTTCCTTATCGCGGAACAGCACTGGCCGCCCATCTGGTGCGTTTCCTTTCCGTTCTGATGGGCGCGGGAACGGTCCTGTGCACCTATTTGATTGCGCGCCGGCTTTTCCCTCGGCCCCGCTGGCTGGCACTCGCTGCCGCGGCACTCAATGCTTTTCTGCCTCAGTTCATCTTCATCAGTGCATCGATCAACAACGACGTGCCGGCCACTCTGCTGTCGGCTATGACCCTGTGGCTGC
>JBFEPU010000179.1:0-6109 GCA_041549915.1 Anaerolineae bacterium
CGCGGTTTTGCTCTGCCAAGACTGCAGAACGGACGCAGCGCACGATCGGCCACCCTGCTGCTGTGGGTCTTTTGGGTATTGTGGCATCTGCCGATGTTCGCCTACAAGGAGAACTACCTGGCAATGGGTATATTTGACCTAGTCGGATGGGTGGTGGGCATACTGAGCGGAGCCATTGTCCTCACCTGGCTGTACAACAGGAGCGGGGGCAGTGTCCTGATGGTGGCACTGTGGCACGGCACCTACAATGCCGCGGTCAGTGCGACTGAGCCGCTAATCGCTGCAACTGTGAGCGCATTCGTTATTCTCTGGGCTGTGGTCATCGCGAGGGTGGCTGGTCCAGAGAACCTGTCCGGCTCGGGCAAGCACACCATCGGAGTGCCGTGAGCAGGAGGGTTGCATGACGGGCGGAGTTCTCAGAATCATCACGCCTACCACACCAGTTGAGCAGTGGCTTCAGGTATCGTGTCTGTCGCTCGCTGGGGCCTGGGCATCGCCCTGTTCGGCCTATGGGGTATCAGGTTGAGCCTGCTTCTGTAGCCCCGGTGCCCTCTGTGCCTGTAGAGATGAATACTGTACGGGGTGCTGACCGTGGTGGCGGTGGACCTTCTAAGGGTGGATCCAAGGCACGCGCCCTTGTGTCTTCTGACCGGCGATCCGCCCGGGAGGACTTTGCCACTATGCCAACAATGTTGCATAATCATGGCCGCAAGGCGGCATTGGAGGCCAAGCTGGAAAGGAGATCAAGAATGCAGTTCTTGCTCGTGGGTCTGGGTGTTCTCGCTGCCGTGGCGATTCTGTCCTACCTTTGGCTCAACAAGGCGGTCGTTACCGGCATCCGAGTCGTGAACCCGGAAGGCGGCGCTGGAACGGCTCTCGTGGTGTATCACCCCGGCAGGTTTGGCTTCGGCCAGCGTGTTCGCAGCGCTTTCACAGAAGGTTTGGTCTCGAACGGCTGGCGGGTGGAGGTCACCACAGCCAGTTCCCGGGCGCCTACAGATCTATCGACCTATGACCTTCTGGTCGTATCCGGTCCGACCTACTGGTTCACGCCAAGCCGGCCCATGCTATCCTACCTGAAAAGGCTGCGAGATGCAGGAGGCAAGCCGGTTGTGGCCATACTCACAGCCATTGGAGCGGGCGAGCGGTCGAATGGCATTCTGCAGAAAGCCGTGCAAGCGGCGAATGGCGAGCTGGTCGCGTCCCTGCTGCTCTATACGGTAAGGCCAAACGAGGATCTGTACGGCATTAACGACGCTGAGGAGATCGCATCCTCTGCAGCGAAAGAGCTCCGCCTGCCGGCAAGTTGAGGGAGGGCAGAGCTGGACGGACGCAACGGTCGCGTGCCCAAGCAGCGAAGTCGCGGGGCCGGTCCTGATGTCCGCACTGGATGAGCCTATCGGCGAACCTCATTGCAGGTGCACCAGTCGGCCTTGCTGCGATCAAGATCAGCAGTTGAAGCGACGTAGCTCACAGCCGAAGGGCCGACTGTGGTGCAATCGTCAGCACGTTGAGAATGAGAGCACCAGACAGAATACGGTCGACAGTGGGAAGGAGCACCTGGCCGCGATACTTCTTTTCGCTAGTCTGGTTATCCATCTATTGCAGCCTGGAGCCGATCAATGGTTCGCTGGGGAACCGCTCGCTGCTGCAGACCACCGCCAAGGGCGACTGGCGACCTATTCTGGCTCTGTGGGTTGGCTGCCTGATCTGTGGTTTCTTGTGGGAGCTGTGGAACTTGCACTCGTATCCCAAGTGGGTCTATCAGGTGCCGTTCTTTGACTTCTGGCGGGTGTTCGGCTTGCCGGTGTTGGGTTATGGCGGTCACATACCGTTCTCGCTGTGGCTATTCGCCCTTTATCATTTCGCCATCACGGGATTCAAGCTGCTCAGGGCTGGGGATACGGTCTCGATTCTGCCTGTGGAGGCTTGACCAGATGATGACCAAGCAACGCCGACGGGAGGTTTGCAGACCGGGGCCATCCCGGTGGGCGCGGATCTTGCATCTCATATCCACATAAGCTCACGTACTGCGTTGCGCAGCCTCGGCTGTGGGATGAACAAAGGGAGAGAGGTAAAGCGGAGACAACGACCATGACGAATGAAGAGAAGAGGATCCGATCGCCTGTCAGACGTGACCGTGCCGAAGCATATCTGCTGACGTCGCTGGTTGCATTCGGGGTCACGGTTGTTGTGACCCGCGTGTTTCTTCACTTGACGGGTTTCCCCCAGCTCGGTGACAGCGTGTTGCACATCGCCCACGCGCTTTGGGGTGGACTAGTGCTGTTTGTCGCCGTTTTGTTGCCCCTGGCATGGGCAAACCGTTGGGCCATCCAGGGCAGCGCGATATTGGGCGGGATTGGCGTTGGGCTGTTCATCGACGAGGTGGGCAAATTCATTACCCAAGCCAACGATTACTTCTTTCCACCAGCCCTCTCGATCATCTACGGCTTCTTTCTGCTCACCGTTCTTGTGTACCTCTACTTTCGCCGGCGGGACCGGCTGGATCCTCGCGAAGCCATGTACCGTGTGTTTGAGGGGCTGCAGGATGCTTTGGACGGCGATCTGGACGCGGCAGAGGCAGCCCGGATCGAGACGCACCTGGCCATCGCCAGACGGTCCGATCGGGACGAGATCCTGTCCCTGGCCAACGCCATTAGCGCGTATGTGCAGCAGGAGAAGCACCGTCTGTCGGCATCTGAACCTGGCTATTGGAAGCGAATCGCCATGCGGGTGGATGCATTTTGGCTGCGCCTGGGTCGCCGAATGCATCGCGCCGTCATCACTGGGTTGCTGCTCCTGTGGTTAGCTCTTGTCATAGGCTACATTGCTGTATTGGCGCAGGGAGGTGCAAACCTTGACAGTCAAGTGCTCCAATGGCGCGGTCCGCTCATCGCAATACAGACTGCGATCGGTGGCTTGATGATCGTCGCTGTCTTGGCCTGGCTGGCCGGGAATGAAGAACGTGGCCTGGGTTTTGCCGTTGGCGGTTTTGTACTCTCGTTGGTCGCACTGCAGCTCCTCTACTTCTACTTGTCTCAGTTTTCGGCGATCACCGCCACCCTGCTGCAGTTGGCGTTCCTGCAGATTCTGTTTGCGTATCGCCGTTGGTACTTGAGTGGCGCTGGTCTGGGGCAGATCGCGTCTCAAGGGCAAGAGCCCGATTCGTCATGGTCTTGATTCTTTACGGGCCCGAAAGACTGGCGGCACGGCATGTGTAACCTAGGATCGACTGCCACACACGAATGCTAACAGTCGTTCGGAAACGTCAGGCTTACCAAGGTGTTGTAGTATGTTGCGTGCCAAGGTTGGATCAACCATGGTTGGTTGCACCGGGGCTATTTGCGCTTGGCCGCGGCAGGGGGCACTCGACGGCCACGTGTCCAGGTTGGGGCGCGATCTGAGAGAGTGAGGGCAGGATGTTCAAGAAGGTCTTGGTGGCAAATCGGGGTGAAATCGCTGTACGGGTTCTGAGGGCCTGCAAGGACTTGGGGTTGGCAACGGTTGCCGTCTACTCCGATGCCGACCGCGGTGCCTTGCATGTGCGCTATGCGGATGAAGCCTATTGCATCGGCGCGGCGCCCGCTCGCGAGAGCTATCTGCGCATGGAGCGTATCATCGAGGTGGCGAAGAAAGCAGATGTAGATGCCATCCACCCAGGGTACGGCTTTCTTGGTGAGAATCCCGAGTTCGCGCGCGCATGCGAAGCTGCCGATGTGATCTTTGTCGGGCCTACAGCGGCGACGCTTGAGCTGGTTGGCAACAAGATTGCCGCTCGGCGCCTGATGGCAGACTCTGGCATTCCGGTGATCGCTGGGTCGGGAGAACAGTGGTCACAGGACAAGGGGTTGGCGGAAACTGGACAGCGCATTGGCTTCCCGCTTCTTGTCAAGGCCGCCGCGGGCGGCGGGGGGAAGGGGATGCGCATTGTGCGGTCAGCCGAGAAGCTTGCCGACGCTGTCGCCCTGGCCAGCCGGGAGGCCGAGGCATCTTTCGGCGATGGCACTGTCTACCTGGAACGGCTCATCGAGGGGGTCCGCCACATCGAGTTCCAGATCGTAGCCGACGAGCATGGCAGCGCAATCCATCTGGGAGAACGTGAGTGCTCGATCCAGCGGAGGTTCCAGAAGCTGATTGAGGAGGCGCCTTCGCGAGCCCTGGACCCAGAGCTGCGTGAGAGGATGGGGGAGGTTGCCCTGCAAGTGGCCCGCGTGTCTGGCTATACAAACGCGGGGACGGTGGAATTCCTGCTGGACAAGCAGCGCGACTTCTACTTCCTGGAGGTCAACCCCCGGCTCCAGGTGGAGCACCCGGTCAGCGAGATGGTGACTGGTGTCGATATCGTCAAGGAGCAGCTGCGCATCGCTTCAGGGCGCAAGCTGCGCTACACTCAGGAAGACATCCGGCCGAACGGGTGGGCCATTGAGTGCCGCGTCCTTGCCGAAGATCCCGACGACGGCTTTGTGCCCTCTGTCGGTCGCGTCGGTCGCGTCTTTGAGCCCGCTGGACCCGGAGTCCGGGTGGATAGCGGCATCTACGAGGGCTTTGAAGTCTCACCGTACTACGATTCCTTGATCAGCAAGTTGATCACCTGGGGGGATACACGACCGGAAGCTCTGGTGCGCATGCAGCGAGCTCTTGAGGAGTACCGCATCGTCGGCATCAAGACCACGATTCCCTTCTATCAGCGCTTGCTCAAGAGCTTCCGCTTCATCGTCGGGCAGCTGGATACCGATTTCCTGGATAAAGCCTGCTACCCCGAGCCAGAGGACGAGCCCATGCACCTGGAGGCGGCCGCTATCGCCGCCACACTGCGGTTCTATCGGCGCTCGCCGAGACCCCGCACTGTGACCGCACCTTCAAACGAGGCAGGCGCGAGCAACTGGAAGCGCTCGGGACGCTGGAGGAGCACAAACCGATGGAGTACATAGCGCTCGGCGAGGATGCAGAACTGCCGGTTGAGATCATCGAGGGTGGCAGGAGGGTCGTCGTGGGCGGCCAGACCCGCAGTGTTGACATGCAGGACATCGGTGACCACTCGCTGTTCTCGCTGTTGGTGGACAACAGTTCGTACGAGGTCCTGATCGAAGAGCAAGGCGGGCAGCTCCGCGTGCTGTTGCAGGGCAGGCTCTATACCTTTCAAGTCGAAAGCCGGGACCGGCACAGGCTCTCCAAGGTGGCCGGTCGCCCTGCGGCGCCTCTGGGCAAGGTGGAGATCCGGGCGCCCATGCCCGGCATTATTGTCTCAGTGCCGGTGACAGTCGGCCAGGCAGTATCAGCTGGCGATGTTCTCGTGATCCTGGAATCGATGAAGATGGAGAACGAAGTACGCGCGCCGAAGGATGGCATCGTCCAGACGGTCGGAGTAGCAGCAGGTGAGCTGGTCAGCGGCCAACAGCTCTTGCTGGTGGTCGAGTGAGCAGCGGAACGCTGTGATGATGCTCCCACCACCCATGTGAGAGGGCATCCTGCCGCTGTCTACATCTATGCAGGTGGACAACGTGGGCAGGGCCCGCTGGCTCACCGACCGACCCCCCGATTCCTCGGCGAAAACGCAGCACATTTGCAGCATCACACCGCCAACGCGTTTTCAGACAGGTCGACCGAACTCCATCCTATCGTTGCGCAAGCAGCGACACTGCACCCCAGCTCAGTCCGCTTCGCATTCCTCTTGCGCAACGGTGATCGCGCGGCGGCCAACTCGGGACTTGCGCCTTCGTAGTGACCCACACCGGATCAACAATAAAAGGGGGGCGGATACGATTCTGATCATATCTGCGCCCCTATGTTACCTGTTCATACTCCAAACCGGTAACTAAGTTGCGCAATTAAGCAACTTGCTGGTTAGTTACAACCTACCAGCCCCGTCTCGCGCCACTTCTCAAATATGGCATTGATCTGGGTTTCGGCATCTGCGATCGCCTGTTCGGGCGTCTTTTCACCACGCGCTGCCTCAGCCATCATTGTGACAATGATGTTCGTGCCAAACACTTCACCAATGGCCGGATTTGCTGGTCCGGGGAAACCCAGCCAGGCTGCAGTATCCAATGCAGTATTCAAAGCGAGAAGCTTATCGGCAGGTCGAGAACCGAATGGATCCTGCGTCAGC
>JBFEPU010000180.1:0-6104 GCA_041549915.1 Anaerolineae bacterium
AAGATGCTGTCGTTTGCCAGACCTGTGGGCACCGTCTGGCAGGTCGTGACCAGGCAGAAGAGATCCCGGTCTCGATGCCTGAAGAGCTTCCGATGCAGCCTTCTGACGCACGGACAGGAGGCTGCAGTCTGCCCATGGTCGCCGGAATGTTGGTTGGCGCCGCTATTCTGGTCATTGTGGGCCTGGGACTTTTGGGGATCTACCAGGGAATGCAGGAGCGGACACGGCTGAACCGCGCAGCAGCGACAGAGCATTATCAAAAGGGCCTGGAGCAACTGACTCTGCAGAACTATGAACTTGCCCGCGCAGAGTTCGAGCTGGCCGTGCAGCTGGATCCCAAGAACAGAGATGCGGCCACAAAGCTGGCGGAGGTGGATGCGCTGCTCGGCAGCCAGCCCACAGCCACATCGGCTATGAGTCACCAGACAGCGATTCTGCTATACAATGAGGCCCGTCAACTCTACAACCAGGGCGACTGGGAAGGCGTAATCACAAAGTTGGAGCAGGTGCGGGCCCTGGAGCTTGAGTACGAACGTGATCAGGTTACCACGCTGCTGGTTGAAGCCTATCACAACGCCGGCCGGACGCTTGTTGACGAGAACCGTCTTGAGGAAGCCATACGTTACTTCAACCGCGCTCTGGAGCTGCGCCCTGCAGAGGCAGCAATTCGGGAGCAAGCGCGTCTCGCCTCCCTGTATCTGGCTGGTCTTGGGTATTGGGGAGCCAACTGGCAAGGGGCGATCGACAGCTTTGAGGTTCTCTACCAGCTCCAACCAAACTACAAAGACACCAGGCAAAGGCTGTACGAAGCGAACGTTGCCTATGCGGACACGCTGTACGAAGCCGGAGACTGGTGTGCAGCCCGCGATCGGTACGATAGTGCCCTGGCTATGACCTCCACCGAGGAGTTGACAGCCAGGAGAGAAGACGCGGCGCAACGTTGTGCCGTTGCGGCCGTGCCGAGCGGGACACCACCTCCCAGCGGAACATTCGTCGGCAAGGTGGTGAGAGTCGAAGACGTGGGCCTGGATACAGCCATGATGATCCGTGGACATATTCTGGATCCAGAGGGCAAGCCCGTGGTTGGCGTCCAAGTTGGGCTGTCCGCCTATGACTGGTCCGCGCCCCCTGCCACAACCAACTCAGAGGGTATCTTTTCCTTCGATGGCCTGGGTAACCCTGTCGTTTATACGGTCAAGCTTGTCGATTTTCCCTCCGTGCCTTTGCCGGTGCAGGCAGATTGGAGGAAGCTGGTGTGGGTCGAATTCCGCCCCCAGCCCTAATGTCGACGCATCAAGCGGGAGAGCGATATGACTGACAAGAAGCGAGCCAAGCGGGTTCAAATCAACGTCGAATTGCCAGCGGAACTGGAGGCGGTCTATGCCAATTTCGCCATGATCACCCACTCTCCGTCGGAGATTGTGATTGACTTTGCCCGGGTACTGCCCAACGTGCCCAAAGCCAAGGTCTACGCCCGCATCCTCATGACACCCATCAACGCCAAGCTGCTGCACCACGCGCTGGGGGACAACCTCGCCAAATTCGAAGAGCAGTTCGGCGAGATCAAGACTCCGGAAAAGGGCTTTGGCGACGAACGAACTATTGGCTTCAAGCACTGAGAGGCCCCCAATCCTGCACGACAGGCTTCCAGCAGAGAGGGCAGCCTGGTCGCAGTGAGTTCCCGACCTCCAAGACTTGCCCGGCCACCGCAACGCTGGCCTCTCTGTCTGCGCTGCTTCCCTGAGGTTACTGCCACGGGGCGCTTCGTTTTGCACAGCCAATCAAGATGTTGTATCATCACCTGTCAGCACTTCTAGTCAACCGCGCGTTGAACAGATAGCCGGAGCACGACCATGCTTGAGGCCCTCTTCACCCCGCAGTCTGTCGCAGTCATCGGCGCCGCTCGCACGCCAGGCAAACTGGGGTACGGTGTACTGCACAACATCATTCAATACGGCTATGGCGGCCAGATCCACCCTATCAACCCCAAGGCAGACGAAATCCTCGGACTCAAGGCCTATTCGAGTGTGCTCGATGTCCCCGGCCCTGTGGACCTGGTGGTGATTGTCATTCCCAACACGCTCGTGCCGCAGGTGATGCAAGAATGTGGGGAAAAGGGTGTCAAAGCTGCAATCATCATCAGCGCCGGCTTCCGAGAAGCGGGGACGGAGGGCATCAAGTTAGAACGCCAGGTTCTGGACATTGCGAGACAGTACGGGATTCGCGTCGTGGGTCCGAACTGCCTGGGTATCATCAGCACTCACACACCGCTCAATGCCTCCTTTGCTGCAGGCATGCCGTCCAAGGGGGGTATTGCCTTCATGTCACAGTCTGGCGCGCTCGTCACCGCCATCCTCGACTGGGCCCTGTCCCAAGGGATCGGTTTCTCCCACTTTGTCAGCCTGGGTAACAAGGCGGATGTAGATGAGACCGACCTGCTGCAAGCTTGGCAGGATGACCAGGACGCCGGCGTCGTCATCATGTATTTGGAGGGACTCAAAGATGGGCAAGAGTTCATCCGCATAGCTCGTCAGGTCACGCCGCACAAACCGGTCGTCGCGGTAAAGTCTGGAAACACCGCTGCTGGCTCGCGTGCTGTCTCGTCACACACCGGCTCCCTCGCCGGATCTGCACGCGCCTACGAAGCGGCCTTTAAACAGACAGGCGTGCTCCGAGCCGAGACGATAGAGGAGCTCTTCGACTATTCTCTGGCTCTTGCCTACCAGCCCCTTCTGGAAGGTCGGAACATCGCCGTTGTCACCAACGCCGGTGGACCGGGCGTAATGGCTACGGATGCCATCGAGCGCAACGGGCTGAAACTGGCCACACTGGGACCCGAGACACTCGAGATTCTGCGAGAGGGGCTGCCGGCAGCGGCCAATGTCTTCAACCCCATCGATGTCATCGGAGACGCCCTGGCGGATCGCTATGAGCACGCGCTCAAGGCGGTTTTCGATGATCCGCACGTCGACGGCGTGCTGGCCATTCTAACGCCACAGGTCTATACGCAGATCGAGGAAACGGCAGAAGTTATCGGCCGCTTAGCGAGCGGACATGACAAGCCGCTGCTGGGCTGCTTCATGGGTGAACAGAAGGTGGGTCCGGGGATCAAGATCCTCACCAAGTATAGCGTCCCGAACTATGGGTTCCCAGAGCGGGCTGTAGGCGCCTTCGCGGCCATGGCTGACTTCTGGGAGCGCAGGCAGCGCCCGCAACCAGAGTATGAGCGCTTTGAGGTCAATCAGGGAATCGTGCGCCAGATCTTTGACGGTGTTCGCGAAGAGGGCCGCCTGACGCTTGGAGACGCCGAATCGCGCGAGATCATGGAAGCATACGGCCTGCGCATCCCACGCTCTATCCTGGCCAAGAACGCGGATGAAGCGGTGGCAGCAGCCGAAAGTATCGGCTACCCCGTAGCGATGAAAATTGCATCCCCGGACATTCTGCACAAGTCAGATATCGGAGGGGTGCGCCTGAACGTCACCGAGGCCGATCAGGTCCGAGACTTTTTCGACTTGCTCGTCTACCGTGCGCAGCGCTATATGGCAGATGCCCGCATCTGGGGTGTGCTTGTGCAGGAGATGGTCTCCAGGGGCAAGGAGATTATCATTGGCGTGAACCGTGACCCGCAGTTCGGTCCTTTGCTGATGTTCGGACTCGGTGGCATCTACGTCGAGGTGCTCAAAGATGTCACATTCCGCGTCGCACCGATCTCTCGCCAGGAGGCGAGGGAAATGCTCAGTGAGATACAGTCGCATCACTTGCTGAGAGGCGTTCGTGGCGAGAAACCGGCCGACCTGGATGCAATCGTCGACACAATCCTTCGCGTGTCCCAACTGGTGATGGACTTTCCGAGCGTTGTCGAGATGGACATCAACCCCCTGATGGTGTATGAAGAAGGCAGAGGAGCAGTCGCTGTTGACATGAGATTTGTGTTGAAAGAAAAGGAGAGTGGGCAAGAATGATCGCTCTGTACGTCACTTCAACGGCACCTTACGCGGGCAAGAGCGCCTTGTGTGTTGGCCTGGCCAAGCGCTTCCAGAGGGAGGGCTTTAAGATTGGCTATATGCGTCCCGTCACCAGTGTCAGAACGTGCATTTCGGGATGCGTGGTTGATAAAGAAGCGGAATTGACGCTGCAGACTCTGGACTTACAGGATCCGGTCGAGGCAATCTGGCCCGTATGCTTCGATGGGCCAACGATAGAAGCATTGCTGCGCGGCGAAGGTGAGGACTACAGGCAACTGATCAAAGATGCCTTTGCTCAAGTGTCCGCAGGCAAGGACATTGTGTTGATCGAAGGCGGGAACCGATGTGTGCAGGGTCTTTCAGCGGGCATTTCCTGCCAGGAGATTGCGGCCTTTCTGCGGGCTAAAGTGCTGGTTGTTGACAAGTATGACGTGGCTGTCGCCATGGCTGCCGACGACCTGCTCGGATACAAGAAGCGCCTCCGGCGCAAGATGCTGGGTGCGGTGCTGAATGCAGTGCCCAAGCATCGCATGGAGTTTGCAGAGCAGCTGCTGGTCCCGTTCCTGGACAGAAGCGATGTGCCGGTGTATGCGGTTCTCCCACTCGAAAGGATCTTCAGCTCGGTTAGCGTTGGCGAACTGTCTGAAGCCCTTCAAGGAGAGGTTATCTGCCGCCCGGATCTGGCCCATGTCCTGGTGGAAAACCTGATGGTTGGGGCGATGAGTGTTGATTCGGCTCTCCAGTACTTCCGCCGCAAGTTGAATTTGGGGATCATCACTGGCGGCGACCGGCCCGACATCCAACTGGCGGCGCTGGAGACATCCACCAGATGCTTGATCTTGACCGGCAATCTTCAACCCAGTCCTCTGATCCTCAACCGGGCAGAGGAAGCGGGGGTGGCCATCATCCTGGTCAAGTTTGACACGATGACCACCGTTCAGAAGGCGGAAGAGGCCTTTGACAGGACGCGCTTCCATCAGGAGCAGAAGATCGAACGATTTGAACGCATGCTCGCGGAGCGGTTTGCTTTTGATCGCTTGTACCAGGAATTGGGCCTGGAGCAGGCGTAGGCTGCAGGGTGCTGGGGAGGCAGAGTGATGCTCACACTAATCGAGGACGTCATCGCACGCGAGATTCTAGACTCACGTGGGAATCCCACAGTCGAGGTCGAAGTATTTCTTTCCGGTGGGGCGGTGGGCCGGGCTGCCGTTCCATCTGGAGCATCCACCGGCGTGCACGAAGCGCTTGAGCTGCGGGACGCTGACAACGCCCGGTTTGGTGGCAAGGGGGTATTGAAGGCAGTAGCGAACATCAACGAGAATCTGGCCATAGAGTTGGCCGGCTGGGACGCGCTCGATCAGATTGGCATCGATGAGTTCATGCTTGGCCTCGACGGCACTGCAAACAAGAGCAATCTCGGGGCCAACTCGATCCTGGGAGTCTCACTGGCAGTTGCCAAGGCTGCAGCAGCGGCTCTGGACTTGCCCCTCTATCGCTACCTGGGCGGCGTCGGAGCGAGGGTGTTGCCCGTGCCGATGATGAACATCTTGAACGGCGGAAAGCACGCCGAGGATAGCACCGACTTGCAGGAATTCATGATCATGCCGACTGGTGCAGAGACCTTTGCCGAAGCTCTGCGTTGGGGGAGTGAGATCTACCAGCAGCTCAAGAAGGTGCTTCAGAGCAGGGGGCTGAACACTAATGTGGGAGATGAGGGAGGCTTTGCCCCGTCGCTCACCGCCAACCACCAGGCTATTGAGCTGATCCTGGCCGCCATCGAACAGGCGGGCTTCAAGCCAGGTAAGGACGTGCACATCGCCCTCGACCCCGCGGCCAGCGAGATCTACCAAGATGGAAAGTACGTCCTGAAGAGAGAAGACCGCACACTGAGTGGCGCAGAGATGGTAGAGTTCTACGCCGACTGGGTTGCCAAGTATCCGATCATTTCCATTGAGGATGGCCTGGCCGAGGATGACTGGGAAAGCTGGCAGTTGATGCGCGAGCGCCTCGGGGAGCGGCTGCAGATTGTGGGCGATGACCTGCTAGTCACCAATGTCGAGCGCCTGGCAACTGCCATCGAGCGAAAGGCCGCCAACTCCATCCTGATCAAGCTGAACCAAATCGGCAGCCTCACCG
>JBFEPU010000181.1:0-6000 GCA_041549915.1 Anaerolineae bacterium
CAGCCTCTTTGCCACAGCATACCGCTGTCTGCTGGGCCTCGCCTGAGGTCGAGCTAGGCTCATGAGGTACAAGGCTATGAAACGGTCGCTCTCCGACTGCACCAGTGAAGGCGTGTCTTTCGTAGTTGTGACCACCTTGGCTCCGTTGTCTCTTACCCGCCACAAGATAGGCGCCATTATAGCATATACCCGGCAAACCCGAAAGAGCACCATCACCGGTCAGTTCGCAGAGCTGTTGACCAGTACCTGCGCCCTCAGTATAATCACGCCCAGCTATTCGTCTACGAAAGGCGGTCGAGCCTTTGAGCAGAAGATCGCTGCTGTTAGATCTGTCCGTCGTACTTATACTGCTGGTACTCCTGGTCGTTTTCTTCTGGGCCGTGGTGCTGGGGGGCAAAACCCTTCTACCGCTCGATAACCTCTTCGCTTTCCAGCCTTGGCGGTCTTTTGGCGATCGCTTCAATATCGAGATTCCTCACAACGAGCTGCTCAGCGACCTGATCCTGGAGAACTATGCCTGGAAACGTCTAATCGTCGACGCTTTCAAGAGCAGGCAGCTTCCCCTGTGGAACCCGAACATCCTTGCCGGGCAGCCCTTTCTCGCCGCGGGGCAACACTCGGCCCTATATCCCTTGAGTCTTGTCTTCTACGTGCTGCCGCTGGTCAGAGCCTACGGCTGGTTTGTGGTTCTGCAGCTTCTGCTAGCTGGCGTTTTCATGTATGTCTATGCTCGCACCATCCGCTTGGAGCGGGTCGGCAGTCTCGTTGCCTCCATTACTTTTGTCTTCAGCGGCTTTATGATTGTCAGCGTCGTGCATCCGATGATCATTGCCGCTGCTTCCTGGCTACCTCTTTTACTAGCTGTTGTGGAGCGCCTGATCCGCACACAGGAAGAGCAACTGCCTGACCAGGCACCCCGGCCCGTATCCTACATACCTTGGATTGTTGTCGGGGCCATTGCGCTGGGCGTGCAGTTCCTGGCAGGACATGTGGAGGTTGCATACTATGTGATACTGGTAACGGCCTTCTACGCTGCCTGTCGCCTGGGTGCGTACTGGTGGACGACGCGCAGCTGGGTGCAGATGGGCAAGCTGGGCCTTGCCGTGGCCTTGCTGATTGGCCTCGGCATTGCTTTGGCCGCGATCCAGCTGATCCCTCTCTATGAAGTGGTTACGCAGAACTTCCGCCAGGACTCGGCCACATATCAGCAGATCATTGGCTGGGCATATCCCTTCCGGCGTCTGGTTGCTTTTCTGGTGCCGGACTTTTTCGGCAATCCAACGCACCACAGCTATGTTGATGTCTTAAGCAGGCAGACGGTGACGGCGCTGCGCAATGCTCAGGGTGAGCCAATCTCCACTATTTTCTGGTCCCAGAAGAACTATGTGGAGGGCGGGAGCTACGTAGGAATTCTGCCCATCTTGTTGGCCCTCATTGCGGCATGGAGATGGCGAAATCGGTATGTGTGGATCTTCATTGTTCTGGCTGCTCTGTCTCTGGCGTTTACCTTTGGCACACCGCTCTATGCGGTGCTCTACTATCTCCTGCCAGGCATCAAACAATTGCACTCGCCCTTCCGCTGGGTCTTCCCCTACACGCTCAGCGTCTCGGTCCTCGCCGGTTTTGGAGCGACGTGGCTGGTCAGGGCTGCGTCTGTCGCCAAGCAGCGTTTCGTTCGTCTGCTCGGTGGCCTGTGCCTCGCTGTGGGGCTCGTCGGTCTGGGCGCGCTGGTAGTGAGCCTGCGTTTCCCGCAAGCAGTATCGGCGTTGGCTGATCAGATGGTGCTTTCCCTGGCGTTGGCCTCAGAAGCGTTTGCGGACGGTCGAGCCTTCTACTCCTACCAGTTTCGCAACTTTGTGATCTTCTTCCTGTCCCTAGGCGGCGCTGGTCTGGCCTTGGTGTTGAGCACAATACGATTCCGGCTGGGCAGAGTGCCGCTGTGGCAGGTCCTAACGGTCGCCGTCATCGTCGGCGAGCTGTTCGTCATCGGGATGGGGTTCAACCCCGCAGCAGACCCTGCGATTCTGGACTTTGAGCCGCCGGTCGTGTCCTTCCTGCGCCAGGATCCGGGTCTGTGGCGCTTCACGACCCTTGTTGTTTCTGACGAAAAGACTTTCAATGCCAATGTGGGCATGTTCTACGATCTGGCGGATGTGCGGGGTTATGACTCGATCATAGCTCAGCAGTATGTGGACTACATGCAGCTCATCGAACCACAGGGCGAGCTGCTGTACAACCGCATCGCGCCGTTGAAGCATGGCAGTTCTCTCGACTCCCCGCTGCTGGATCTACTGAATGTCAAGTATGTGCTGACCACGCAGGTTCTTCAGAACCCCGACTACAGCCTGGTCTATGACAACGAGTTGCGGGTCTATCGGAACGAGGACTACCTCCCCCGTGCCTTTGTGGTGTTCGATGCACAGGTTGTGCCCGATCCCGACACCCGAGCGGACGCCTTGCTTAAGTTGAATCCGCGTCAGGAGGTCATCTTGGAGCAGGTGCCGCAAGGACCGCTGCCAGAGCCCGGGACCAACGGATGGCAGCCGGCCCGCGTCACCAGCTATGAGCCGAACGAGCTGTTCATTGAGGTTGACCTTCCCACCGCAGGCTATCTGGTGCTGGCCGACAACTACTTCCCCGGCTGGAGGGCCTACGATACCCGGCCGAACCTGGACGAGCAGGAGATTCCGATCTACCGGGCCAACGGCACCTTCCGTGCAGTAGTGCTGCAGCCGGGCCAACACTCCGTGCGCTTCAAGTACACTCCCCTCTCAATCAAGTTAGGCCTGTTCGTGAGTTTTACGGCTGGTGTGAGTCTGTTGTTGGTTCTCGGCTACTGGTTCTGGCGTCGCTTCTATCGCGAGGACATCAGCGAGTCGTCCGTCCACCGCGTGGCCAAGAATGCCCTCACGCCGATGGCTTTGTCGTTGGTGAACCGCCTCATAGATATGGCCTTTGCCATGCTCACCCTGCGCATCCTGACACCCGTTGGTGCGGGACGTCAGGGATTCGCGATCAACTTTATTGGCTACTTCGAGACGGCGGTCCTGTTCGGTCTGGGTACTTGGATCACCCGTGAGATTGCCAAGAACCGCGATTACGCCAATCGCTACTGGAGCAACAGTGTTGTCTTGCGCTTCCTGCTGTGGCTGGCATCTCTGCCGTTGATGGCAACAGTGATCTACGCCTACGTGCGTTTCTCAGGCTTGACCAGAGACACCATACTCGCCATCGTCTTCTTCGCTGCTGCGCTGATCCCGGAACTGGTATCGGACTCGTTCACAGCCGTCTTCTACGCCAACGAGAAGATGGAGTATCCGGCCGCCATCTCTTCTTTGACGACTATCCTGCGTGTTGCCTCTGGCACGGTGGTCCTGTTGCTGGGCTACGGTTTTGTGGGTCTGGCCGCGACGTCGCTTTTCATTAACTGCATCACTGCTCTCGTCTTGGGCCTGTTGGCCGCACGATCCTTCTTCAGGCCGAGGCTGGAATTCGATGTAGGCTTCGCCAGGATGATGGCCAGCGCCTCGTTCCCCCTCATGCTCAATAACTTGCTGTCCAAGGTCTTTTTCATGTCCGATGTGCTTCTTCTCAAGCCCCTGCGTGGTGACTTGGAGGTGGGTTACTACGGCGCCGCCTATCGCTACATCCGTGGCTTGGATATCATCCCCTCCTACTTCACCATGGCGATCTTCCCTCTCATATCGCGCTTTGCCGAGTCACAGCGCGATTCCTTGGTCCGAGCTTATGTGCTTTCGGTCAAGCTGTTGCTCATGTTAGCTCTGCCGATTGC
Organism: Anaerolineae bacterium; assembly: GCA_041549915.1. Classification (GTDB taxonomy): domain Bacteria; phylum Chloroflexota; class Anaerolineae; order UBA2200; family UBA2200; genus JBFEPU01. The sequence goes on from JBFEPU010000181.1 coordinate 3,794, forward strand.
GGTGGGTACGACCTTCATCGCCCGTGAGCTCGTCCTGATCTTGGCTGGGCCGGCCTACCTGCCTCAGTCCATGATCGCCCTCCAGCTGCTCATCTGGTACATGCCCATTGGTTTTATCAACAGCGTCACGCAATACGTGCTCATCGCCATAGATCAGCAGCGTTTCTTAACGCGCGCTTTCCTGTTTGGCGCTGGTTTCAACATTGTCACCAACTTGCTCTTGATCCCACGCTACGGATATGCGGCGGCAGCCGCCATAACCGCACTGTCCGAGGTTGCGTTGTTCATTCCCTTCTACTACTGCGTGCGCAAGAACCTCACCACACTGCCGTGGCTCGAGCTCTTCTGGCGTCCCGGGGTGGCTGCCGCGGTCATGGCTGCCGCGATGTGGGTGCTGCGCGGTCAATCGATCGTGCTCACAGTTCCTCTCGCCGCGGTGGTCTACGTCTCCATGCTTGTTGCGGTGGGCACCTTTCGCCAGCCAGATGTGGCCCTTGTTACGGCTCTTCTGCCCGCGCGGTTGAGAGAGCGTCTGCCGTTTGTCGTCAGTGGTGCTTGACGTGGCAGAGGTTGGTCGCTGGAATGCGAAAGCCGGCCGCAGCCGCGGCCCTCTGCTGCGAACATCCCCGTTATCAATGTGTGCGACCTCCAGGAGGTGTTTGATATGGCTCAGTGGGTGTACATAAAGGACATTGCCGCCTGTGACGGCCAACGGATCACCGTCAAGGGCTGGCTCTACAATCGCACGGACAAGGGCAAGCTGCAGTTTCTCCTGGTGCGTGATGGCACCGGCATCATACAGTGTGTCGCCTACCAGGGGGATATGGACCCGCAAGCCTTTGAGAACGCTCAGCGCGTGACGCAGGAGTCATCCCTGGTCGTGACGGGCATGGTGCGGGCCGACAAGCGCGCCCCTGGAGGATACGAGCTGCAGCTCGATGATATACAGATCGTGCAGCTCACCGAGGACTATCCCATCACTCCGAAAGAGCATGGCGTCGCCTTCCTCATGGCCCATCGCCATCTCTGGATCCGCTCTGCGCAGCAGCACGCCATCCTGCGAGTTCGCGCCGAAGTGGTCAAGGCCATTCGCGACTGGCTGGACGGCAACGGGTTTGTGAACATAGACACGCCGATCCTCACCCCGTCCTCTTGCGAGGACACGACCACGCTCTTTGCGACCGACTACTTCGGGCAAGAGGCCTATCTCACTCAGAGCGGGCAGCTATACAACGAGGCCACCATCGGCTCCTTCGGCAGAGTCTACTGCTTTGGGCCGACCTTCCGCGCTGAAAAGTCAAAGACGCGACGGCACCTGACCGAGTTCTGGATGGTCGAGCCGGAGATGGCCTACGTGGACCTGGAGGGGTGCATGGAGGTGGAGGAGCAGTTTGTCAGCTACGTCGTGCAGACGGTACTCCAGAACCGTGCCACCGAGCTCGACACGCTGGGCCGCGACATTTCGCGCTTGGAGAAGGTCGAGCCTCCCTTCCCCCGCATCAGCTACGATGAAGCAGTTGAGCTTCTCAACAATAAAGGCCTGGAGTTTGAGTGGGGCGATGACTTTGGTGCGCCGCACGAGACACTGATCGGAGAGAGCTTTGAGCGGCCGGTGTTTGTGTATCACTATCCCACTCAGTGCAAGGCGTTCTACATGGAGGCTCACCCCACGCGCCCCGAGGTCTGTCTCTCTGTGGATCTGCTTGCGGCTGAGGGCTACGGCGAGATCATCGGCGGTGGGCAGCGCACGGCCAGTAGCGAACTGCTGGAGCAGCGCATCAACTTGCACGATCTGCCTCGCGAGGCCTATGAGTGGTATCTTGACCTGCGTCGCTACGGCTCCGTGCCTCACTCTGGTTTTGGACTGGGTATTGAACGCACCGTCACCTGGCTGTGCGGAATCCACCACATCCGCGAGACCATCGCTTTCCCCCGCATGCTGGAGAGGATCTACCCCTAGTGTGGTCTGGCGCGCTCCGCTTCCCACCCGACTTCCGCTGGGGCACGGCGGTGTCTTCTCATCAGGTGGAAGGGCAGCAGGACAACGATTGGTCAGAGTGGGAACGGATCCCCGGCAAGATCAGAGATGGCACCGATTCTGGCCGAACCTGCGAGTGGTGGTCCGGTCGTTACCTGGAGGATTTTGACTGGGCGCGCTCGATGGGCCAGAACGCGCTGCGCCTTTCTCTCGAATGGAGCCGCATTGA
>JBFEPU010000182.1:0-5921 GCA_041549915.1 Anaerolineae bacterium
CCCTCAAAGTCCAATCCCAGGCGAAAGATCCCTGGCTCCTCATAGAAGCCCTTGCTGTTAAAGTTCTCGCCGGTGGAGTAAAGCGCACCCGGCTCCGGTCCCTTGGTCCGAATGCCCACGTTTCCAATGTTGCGCACCGTACAAGTGAACGTCAGCGTGTTGCCCAGTGGCACGACGGTGGATGACCAGAGCGCTGCCCGGTTCACGATCTCGGCACGGGGCACGCCGCCATCCACGATTGTCAGCTCGCCACGCGCCGCGTCCCGAGTTCCCACTGCATCTTCCACCTCAACCACAACTTCATAGGTGCCATCCGTCGGAGGCGTGGCCCCCAGATCCACACCGGCGTCATAGTCGTGTTCATGATTGCCGGCCTCTCCGACGGGGCGTATCTTGTCCTCAGGCACCGGATACTTGGTGCCATCATCCCCCAGCAGGTACACCTGCACGTTGGCGGCTTCCTTGGTCAGGTAGTAGGCGACCGTTACACGGTCATTGATACCGTCCCGGTTGGGAGTGAACGTGGTGGGGTAGATGTTGAGGTTGCGGATTTCGATGTAGTCTGGCTCTCCAGCCTGGATCGTCAAGGGCGCCTCCACCTTGACACGCTCAGCGTTGTCGGCAACGGCTTCCAGGGTGCACGTATAGCCGCCATCAGGGAGCAGGCGACCCCCAATGACCGCGCTGAACAGGGCCTCATAGGAACCTGCCGGGCGGGACACATCGGAGCGGAACACGTGTTTGTCCCCTTGCTGATCCACACAGTAGATCGAGAGCCGTGCACGGCGTGACAGGCGATAACTGAAGCGCGCTATGTCCGCCACGCCGTCAGCGTTCGGTGAAATCACGTCAGGCTCGATGAGTACATCGTGCAGCAGGGGCGCGGTTCTGCAGGCCACCGCAGAAAGCGGCACCAGAGTCAGGACAAGCAGTATCAGAACGGTCTTACGAGGCTTCAACGTGCCACCTCCGCGTCATACTGTAGCTTCGGTCACGAGTTTACTCTATGCACCATGATTAGTCAATTGCCCATTGATTCAGGCCCTCACATCGAGTGCGCGGTCTGGCACTTCTATGGCTCCCATCCGCGCAGGCGCCCTGCGTGAAAACGGCAGCATTCGTTCAAGGAGCCGTCCCAACCCTCGGACCGAGCTGCGCCAGCCCTTTCGACTCGTGGAGCCTGTGTTTTATGTTCATCGACGTGCAGTGACGCTGGTTGTGCAGGACATCCGAATGGAGTACAATAGCACCGAGCACAACAACATCAGGCGCACTTTTGTGGGTGCACCTGAGGTTAGCAGGTAGGATGGCGATCTACATTGACGTGACCGCAGCTGTACACCAGCGGGCAGGTCTTGCTCGTTATGCCAGGACTCTGGCACAGACACTGGCGAGCCATGACGGCCCGGGACGCGACTTTCGCCTCTTCTACGCCAGCGCTGGTGGAGGTGGAGCCCCGGGGGGTCTCGAGGGCATGGCTGTGCGTACCGTACGCGCTGGGATCAGGCCGTGGCGCCTGGCGGTTTGGTTGGGCCAGCGCTTCGGCGTGGGTTTTGATCGTCTGCTGCCAGATGCAGAGCTCTTTCACGCCACTGAGCATCTGTTGATGCCACTGCGCAGTATCCCGACGGTGTTTACGGTCCACGATTTGATCTATCGGCTCTTTCCGAGCTACCACAAACGGCTGAACTACTGGTACCTGAATGCCGCCATGCCGCTGTTTGTAGAGCGCGCAGATGCTTTGATTGCCATCTCCGAATCCAGCAAGCGCGATCTGATGCGCCTCTACGGCGTGCCTGAGGGGAAGATCACGGTTGTGTACGAGGCCGCGTCACCGGATTTCCATCCCGCCGCTGCTGAGGCTGTGGCTGAGGCAAGGGCCCGCTATGGGCTTCCGCAACGATACCTGCTTGCCCTGGGTACGATTGAACCGCGCAAGAACTTGATGCGTCTGGTGGACGCTCTGCGGCTGCTGCGGCAAAAGGACCCCGAGCTCTGCCTGGTGATCGTCGGCAGCACGGGATGGCTGTACCAGGACTTTTTCCAGCACCTTGAGAAGCTGGACGATCCCAGAGCTGTGCTGCTGTCGGGCTATGTGCCGGATTCGGACTTGCCAGCAGTGATCACGGGGGCTGCAGCGTATGTGCTGGCCTCGCTGTACGAGGGTTTCGGGCTGCCCATCCTCGAGGCCATGGCCTGCGGAACCCCGGTCGTCTGCAGCAACACCTCCAGCATGCCAGAACTGGGCGGCGATGCAGCGTGCTACTTCGACCCGCACGACACGCCAGGCATGACAGCCGCAATCGCCTATGTCTTGGGCGACCTCCAACTACGGGAAGAGATGCGTCAACGCGGTTTCAAGCAGGCGGGGCTCTTTTCGTGGCAGCGCACTGCTGAAGAGACGCTGGCCGTTTACGACCGCGTGCTATCGGGAAGAGGCTCCCGTTGAGGCACCGCAAGTCAATTCCTGCTGCTGTCAGAGATGCCGCTGGCCGCGAACTATCACTCGCCAGCGACTGGCGGTGCCATCCCTAGGACACAAACCCACTGCAGAGCTGGCAACGTGACCGGCATCCCGACGGAAGCCCTTCAGTCCGCGCTGTAAACGACTTCGCCAGCGATCACAGTCGCTACGATACCTGTGTTCAGCAGCTCGTCCGCTGGCAGATCAAAGATGTCCTGCGACAACACCACAAGGTCGGCCTGTTTGCCAACACTCACGGACCCCTTGATGCGTTCCTCGCCAGATGCATATGCGGCACCCATAGTGTACGCATAGACGGCTTCTGGGACTGTCAAACACTGCTCTGGGTACCAGCCGCCCGGCGGCGTCCCGTCCTCCCGCTGCCGGGTGACAGCGGCGAACAGGCCCTTCATCACGCTCGGATCATCATACGGCGCATCTGAGCCGAAAGCCAACACCGCCCCGCTCTCCAGCACGCTGCGCCAGGCACAGGCGCCAGAGCACCTGGAACCCCAGTGGCGTTCGGCCATAAACATGTCGGATGTACAGTGGATGGGCTGCATCGAGGCAGTCACACCCATTGCACCGATCCGCGGAATATCCGGCGGCGCGAGGAGTTGTGCGTGCTCGATGCGTGGCCGGAGGCCAAGGCGTGACCACTCCCGCCAGTGTGCCTCCAGCGCGTCCAACACGCGGCTGGTTGCACGATCGCCCAAGGCGTGAATGGCCACGCTCCAACCTCCGGCGGTACCATCGGCGATGAGCTGACGCAATCTCTCATTGCTGGTCACCTCGAGGCCACGGCTTCCGCGCTCGTCATCGTATGGCTCAAACATATCCGCAGTGCGGGTGCCGAGAGAACCATCTGCGTATATCTTGAGCGCACTGAGACGCAGGAACTCGTCGCCCAGACCGGCGCGCAATCCCATCTGCAGCGCATGATCCAAGTGCTCCTCGCGAACCATCACGTTGACCCGGAGGTCAAGTTCTCCCCTGAGCCACACTGCCTGCAGAGCCGACAGACCATGTTCCTTCTCTGGCGTGTGCACCCCAACGATCCCGAGCCGGTGCAGTCGCTGGGCTCCCGCCAGTATCCCCTCTATTCGCTCATCAAGGCTGGCTGGACCGGCTGCTCGCTCCACAATCTCCATGGCCCGCTCTTTCAGCACACCGGTTGGCTCTCCTGTCTGTGGGTCACGATCCACTTCGCCCCCGGGCGGATCAGGCGTCTGCTTCGTGATGCCAGCGCGCTCCAAGGCCAGAGAGTTCACCCAGGCAGCGTGCCCGTCCTTGCTGCGCAAGAATACAGGTTTGTCGGGCGCGACCGGGTCGAGATCAAGTCTGCTTGGGAAAGCAGCGCCGGGCCACAGGTTGCGGTTCCATCCCCAGCCTCGAATCCAGTGACCTGGATCAACGGCGCGCGCACGCTCGGCCACACGTGCTACCGCCTGCTCGCACGATGGAAGACCATCAAGCTGAACCTGACTCATGCTCAGCCCGTACGAAACAAGGTGCAGATGTGCATCGGTAAAGCCCGGCAGCACAGTGTTGCCCTTCAGATCCCATCTCACAGAGTTGGGTCCGGCAAGGGCCAAAGTATCCGCATCATCCCCGACAGCGACGATGCGTCCGCAGCGCACCGCCACCGCCTCGGCCAATGGAAGAAGATCGTCCATTGTGTAGATGCGCCCGTTGAACAGCACCATGTCAGCCTGCACTCTGTTCCTCCACGCCCAGGTTGGACAGCACGACGGGCATCATCTCCTGTGCTGCCCGACGCCCGCGTTCGATCAGCTCCGGGACATGGCCGAGGTCGATGTAGCTGAACTCGCCGACATCAGGACGGATGACAACATCCGCCAGAGCTGCTTCCCGGTGCGTATTGCGTATCAGAGTGCTCAGCATCAGTAGCCACATGCCCAAAAGCGTGCTCGGTGCCTGTCTCTCCCCGGCCATCGGGGATGACAGGTCTACAGCGATGACGTATTCAGCGCCCAGCCGCCGTGCAGCAGCCACAGGCAAGTTGTTGATGATCCCACCGTCAACCAGCAGACGCCCCTCATACTCCACAGGGGTGAAGACGCCGGGCAAAGCGCAACTGGCGCGCACCGCCGGCGCCACCCGCCCTTCCGAAAGGACGACAAGCTCCTCAGTCAAGATATCAGCAGCGGCAACAGCGAAGGGAATTCGCAGCTCATCGAAAGTGCAGTCACCAATGAGGTCAATCACATACTCCTCAAGACGGCGGCCGTCGAGCAAACCTCTGCGAGGCAGCACCACCCGTCCCAGCTTTGCCCAGCGCATCGCCAGGGCTAGTTCCTTGATCCGCTCCAAGCCTAGGCCAGCACAGTACGCAACTCCGACAGCAGAACCAGCGCTCGTCCCAGTCACGCAGAACGGGCGGATGGCGTGCTCCTCAAGCACCTCCAGCACACCTATGTGCGCTGCGCCCAGCACACCACCGCCGCTCAGAGCCACCCCGACACGCTTGGACACAGACAACTCGGCACCCTCACTCGCTGCCCGCAATGCAGTCCATCAACCTTTCAGACGTTTCTCCAATCGAATCTCGTCCCGCACAGGGATCGATGCAAAACCAGACTCTTCGCCCCCATGATGGGCGAGAATCGCTCCCGGCTTCACGTCAGTGAGCACAAAGCCTCCGCGTTGGTACAGATACAGTGCTGGCAAATCGTCATTGCTGGTGGCAACCACAAGGCGTGGCAGACTCCGAGCGCGTGCCTCCTGCTCCAGCATGGTCAGCAAGGCGCGCGCCGTTCGGCGTCCTTGGTACTGGGGATGGACATTGAGCATTACGATAGTGATGCGATCGCTTTCCAGCGCATACGACAGCAGGCCGGCTATGTCACTGCCACGGTAGGCGAGGAGAGCAGGCAACGCCAGAACGTCGTACGAGCGGTCAAAGCACTCCACCTGGGTCTCGCCCCAGTACGTCTTGGCGATGGCCTCGATGGCGGCATAGTCCGCCGGCTGCGCCGCCCTTACGGGGAGGGGCTGCGTTGTCACGTGCGTACTGACCGATACGACGTCGAGGCGAGCATGATCCAAGCACACATACTCGCCAGTTGAGGCACAGCGATACACGGCAATGTTGTCACCATAGTGGCATTTCATTCGCAGCATCACTCCTTGTTCTGTCCGCCGACTTTCCGGAACATATCCATCCCGTGCCCCTGACGATCAGAGACAGTGCGAGTCCCGTACAAACCGATCTGGCGGCTCGACAAGGCATCTCTACAGCCTAGAGAGAGCCCTCGTTGCGGCCATCCTCGTCCGGCAGTTATGTAGAAAGTTGCCGTACGGAAGGCCGTCTCTCTCGTCGATTATGTGCGGTTTCAGGAGCACCGCCTCCGAGCTAGTCCTGCAGTGGAAGGCCGACCAGCTTCAGGCTGACGGGACCCTGGCCGCCCAAGCCGCCGGTGCGATCCTCAACACG
>JBFEPU010000183.1:0-5855 GCA_041549915.1 Anaerolineae bacterium
GCAGCTTGCCCGACTTGCGGATAGGCACGAAACCCGCTGCCAGTTCGTAGGCCAAGGGAGCACCAAAGATGAATCCGCGGGCTTCAATGGCAGCTACAAGGTCGATGTCCTTGTCAATGCAGTAGTCAAGAAGCGCATCAACGGCTTCCTGGAAAGCATCAGGATTCTTGATCAGGGTGGTGATATCCTTGAACAGAATCCCTTCCACTGGGAAATCCGGCACATCGCGAATCATCTCTGCCAGGTCCATCTGTCCTCCCAATCTGTATCCCACTTCGGCCTAGAAACCGCGCAGGATTGTATCAAAAAACGGAGAAATACGCAAGTTGCGCTCTGCGCATAATCGGTTCATCAACTGGCTCGCCTTTCGAGGCACGATGGATAGGTCTGCAGATCGCGGTTTGTCCGCGTTTGGATCAAGCTAGAGGAATCCCGCTGCCTGGCTCGAGTCCCAACAAGATGATTGCCCGTTCAATCCACCAGAGCTATAATTGGCCATCACAGCGAGATGGCAGCGGTGGTGTTGTGTCCACAAGGTGCGGGAGATGAGACAATGTCGGACGACACGAGGGAACGCATCGACAGTCTACGCCAGGTGATCCGGCGCCATGTCTACCTGTATCACGTGCTGGACGCACCGGAGATCAGCGATGCAGAGTTCGACGCCCTGATGAGCAGGCTGCGTGAGCTGGAGGATGGGCATCCCGAGTTGGTCACGCCCGATTCTCCCACCCAGCGTGTCGGCGGCGGAGTTCAAGAGCAATTCACCAAGGTCAGCCACCCCGGGCCGATCTTGAGCCTCAGCAACGCGTTCGACGGTGATGAGGTACGCGCCTGGCATCAGCGCATCCGTCGGCTCCTTCCGGTTGACACCTCACTGCAGTTCGTACTCGAGCCCAAGATCGACGGCCTGACCGTCGTCCTGCACTATGAAGATGGCCGCCTGGCACTGGGCGCGACCCGTGGCAACGGACAGGTGGGCGAGGATATCACGTTAAACCTGCGCACCATACGCTCGTTGCCCCTGCGGATCCCCGTAGATTCGCGGGACTTGGCCGCTCCCCGGCAACTGGTAGTGCGCGGCGAAGCCTACATGCCCATCGCCGACTTCCAGGCGCTCAACCGCAGTCAGGAGGAAAGCGGGGACAAGACCTTTGCCAACCCGCGCAACGCTGCGGCGGGCAGCCTGCGACAGCTGGACACCTCCATCACCGCATCTCGACCGCTGCGCCTGTTCACCTATGAGGTGGTTGCCAGCGAGGGCGTGGAGCTCCGATCGCAGTGGGAAGTACTGCACTACCTGAAAAGAATGGGCTTCCCAGTGAACCCGGATATGGCGCTCTTGGATGACATTGAGCGGGCCATTGTCTACAGCGAGCAGTGGATGGAAAAGCGCCAGAGCCTGCCCTACGAAGCCGACGGCGTGGTGATCAAGGTGAACGACCTGGCCACACAGGCGCGTCTGGGCGTGGTGGGTAACGCCCCTCGAGGCAGGATTGCCTTCAAGTTCCCGGCCCGCGAGGCCACGACAAAGCTGAAAGAACTGGGCATCAACGTAGGGCGCACAGGAACCCTGAATCCCTACGCCATCCTGGAACCCGTAGAACTGGGCGGTGTGACCATCGAGCGGGCAACGCTCCACAATTTCGAAGACATTGCGCGAAAAGACATCCGCATTGGCGACACGGTCGTTATCAAGCGTGCGGGCGATGTGATCCCTCAGGTGGAAAAGCCCATTGTGGAGTTACGAACAGGGGAGGAGCAGGTCATCACAGTACCTCCGCGCTGTCCTGTGTGCCAGGAGCCAACTGTCAAGCCAGAGGGTGAGGTGGCCGTGTACTGCGTCAACCCGTCCTGTGCTGCTCAAGCCGTGCAGCGCATCCTCCACTGGGCCCAGACGATGGACATCGAGGGTTTTGGTGAGCGCTTGGCGCAGCTATTCTTCGATCAGGGTCTGCTGCACGACTATACCGACCTTTACACGTTGAAGCGTGAAGATGTGCTGGCGCTGCCAGGCTTTGCTGAGAAGAGCACCGACAACCTGCTGAGCGCCATCGAGACTAGCAAGGAGCGCTCCCTCTCGCGGTTGTATGCCGCGCTGGGCATCCGAGGAGTGGGATGGACGGTGGCTGAGACATTGGCGCAGCAGTTCCCGTCCGTGGAGGAGCTGGCCGAGGCGTCGCTCGAAACCCTGGAGAGTATCCCCGGCCTGGGTCCGATTCTCGCTGCCAACATTGTGGCCTTTTTCGGGCGTGACCGCAACCGCCGGTTGATCGAGAAGTTGCGGCGCGCCGGCGTCAGGATGGAGCAGGTGCTGGCGCCGCAGCCTGTGACTGGGCCGCTGGCCGGCGAAACCTTCGTGATCAGTGGCACGCTGCCGACGTGGACGCGTCAGGAGGCCAAGCAAGCAATAGAAGCCAGCGGGGGCAAGGTGGCCGATGCGGTCACCAAAAAGACGAGCTATCTGGTGCTGGGAGCGAGCCCCGGCAGCAAGCACACCAAGGCCCGTGACCTCGGCATACCCATCATCGACGAGGCCCAGCTGAAACGGATGATCGAGGGCAGTCGCCGGCCTGCACAGGGCACGCAGCCGCGGTCTGATGAGTGACTCCGCAGTGGGCAATACGGAAGAAGCGGCCGCTTCGGTTCCCCTCCAAGTGGTAGGTTTGGGATACTGCGCGTGGGATTATTCGGCCATCGTGGACCGAATTCCGGAATTTGACGCCCCGACGGTGAGCCTGGCTGATTTTTCGACTTCTGGAGGAGGGCCGGTCGCCACCGCGCTGGTCACGCTTGCCCGATTGGACATTCAAACGGGCTATGTGGGTGCAGTAGGCGAGGATTCCGCTGGGGCCCAGGTGCGACTGGCGTTTGAACAAGAAGGCGTCGACTTGGAGCGACTGCGAGTCTGGCCTGGCGCCCGCACTCCCGTCTGCATGGTGCTGGTCCAGCGCCAAACCGGCAAGCGCATGATCCTCTGCTACCGCGGCACGGCTGGGGAACTCTCTCTGGATGAAGCCGACCGCGCGTACATCACGACAGCACCTTGCCTGCATCTGGATGGCCATCACATGAGCGCAGCGATCTTGGCTGCGCAGTGGATGCGGCAGGCGGGCGGGATCGTGGTGCTGGATGCCAACAGGACGCGCCCACGCCTGGATGAGCTCCTCCCCTGGGTGGACGTGCTGATCACCAATCCTTCCTTCCCCACCGCCTACACAGGCGAGCGAGATGTGGCCATCGCAGCCCATGAACTACTGCGGACGGGCGCCAAACTGGTGGTCACAACACTGGGAGATGAGGGTTGCCTGTGCGTCTCTGATGACGACACATTGCACGTGCCGGGCTTTGCGGTTGAAGTGGTAGACACCACCGGAGCTGGTGATGCGTTCCACGGCGCGTTCATCTACGGCTGGCTGCAGGGCTGGAACCTGCCACGAAAGGCTACCTTCGCCAATGCCATTGCGGCGATGAATTGCACGGCACTGGGTGGGCGAGCGGGATTGCCCGGCCTGGAGGAGGTGGAAGCGTTCCTGCAGAGCCGTGGGCGGGGAACAGGGCCCGGCATGCCGGCCTAGACAGGAAACCTGGTGCCTTGGCGACACCAGATTCCCTGCGCAGCTACTGCTCGTACCTGGCGAAGAGCACCTCTCCGGGGACCACCCGGGTACCGGCCGGGTATTGGCCAACCGATGTCAGCGCCTCCCAGCCTGCACTCGGATCAAAGGTCAGCCCCAGTTGCTGGAGCAACTCCTCCGCCTTGCGCGGCATGACGGGCGCGACGCAGTAGCCCAGGAGCCGCAGAACGTCCGCCAGGTTGTACAGCACGGTGGCCAGGCGCTCGCCAGCCTCTGCCGACCCGGCCTTGCGCGCCTTGGCCAGCTCCCACGGTGACGTCTCTTGCACGTACTTGTTCGCCTGCTCTACCAGCTCCCAGATGTGGATCAAGACCTCCTGCAAAGCCAGGCGCTGCACACTCTGCTGTACGCGGGCTCCCAACGACGTCGCCAGTTCCATCAGAGCCTGGTCTACCGGCTCGCCCCCATGAGGCGGCGCGGGCACAACACCGTCAAAGTAGCGCAGGACCATGCTCAGCGTCCGGTTCAGCAGATTTCCGAAATCATTGGCGAGGTCGGCATTGTAGCGGCGGATGAAGGAGTCATCGGTATAGTCCCAGTCCGCACCGAAGGAACCCTCGCGCAAGAAATAGTAGCGAACGGCATCCGATCCAAACCTCTCGACCAGGTCAAAGGGGTCGATAATGTTGCCGGTGGTCTTGCTGAGCTTCTGGCCGTCCTTGGTCAGCCAGCCATGGGCGAATACCAGATGCGGCACGGGCAGCCCCACCGACATGAGCATGGCCGGCCAGTACAGACAGTGGAAGCGGATGATCTCCTTGGCCATCAGTTGAACATCGGCGGGCCAGTAGCGCTGGAAAGTCTGTTGGTCGTCACCGTAGCCAATAGCCGTGATGTAGTTGAGCAGGGCATCCACCCACACGTACAGAACCTGTTCGGGATCATCCGGCAGGGGCACGCCCCAGCGCACGCGCTCGCGGGAGATGGAAAAATCTTGCAGTCCCTGCCGTAGAACGCCCAGGAGCTCATTGCGCCTCGTTTCGGGCTCCACAAATCCTGTGTCGGCGATCAGATGCTGCAGCTGGTCCTGGTAGCGCGAGAGGGCAAAGAAGTAGTTGTCCTCCTCGGTCCACTCAACAGGGCGCTGGTGAACCGGACACAGCTCCTCAGGCAGCAGCTCTTCAGGCTGGTAGAACGCTTCGCAGCGGCGGCAGTACCAGCCGGCATAGCGCCCACGGTACACATCACCAGAGGACAGCAAGGCACGGGCGAACTCCTGAACCGCCTGGACGTGGCGTTCGTCGGTGGTGCGGACAAAATAGTCATTGGATATGTCCAGCTCCTGCCATAGGTCCTTGAAGATGGCCACAATCTCATCGCAGTATTGCTGCGGGGAGACGCCCTTTTCCTCAGCGATGCGCTCGATGTTCTGACCGTGCTCGTCCGTGCCTGTCAGGAAGAACGTGTCATCCCCCATGAGGCGATGATAGCGGGCGACCACATCGGCGGCTATGGTGGTGTAAGCATGTCCGATGTGCGGCACGTCGTTGACGTAGTAGATTGGGGTCGTGACATAGAACTTTGCCATGGTGACACCTCCATGAATGGCAAAACCCTCGCCCCAAGGGACGAGGGTCTGCACTCGTGATACCACCCTAGTTCGCTGCCAACTCGCGTCAGCAGCCTCTGCCGGTGCAACGGTCTCCAGCACCGCGCCCGGATAACGGCGGGCAATCCGGTTCAGCCTAGTGGGAGGTTTTTCCTCGCTGGGCTGCTCAGATGACACTCTGTGTCCCTCTGAAGGCAGGGAAGCGACCCATCCTCCGTTCAGCCTACAGCTCCGAGGTCATTTCCCGCGGCTCCTCCGCGCTGCTTCTCAACCTCGCGCAGCTCTCTGTGGCATCAGAATCCGCGTACTCGTCCTCTTCTTTGCTTTTCGAGTCGATCGGTTACTGCAGAATTCTATCCACTTCGCTGGTTTTGTCAACTCCGTTCCGCCCCGTGATCGATGGTACATGGGGTGCAAGAACAAGCATCCACGATGGAATGGAGCACCTGGCTTGCTGACCACAACCTTCGTCGGGCGGTGACCGGGATGTCAACGAAGGCACAAGGAGGACAGCCACTTGGCCGTGGTCGTCCGCCACGAACCGTGGATGCTGGCTAGGCAGCAGGGCGGTCAGCTCTCTCAGCTGGGTGGCAGCATGGCAGTGCCATTCTTTTCCAGAGCATCGCTCACCCCGAGCGGCGGGGAGGCAGGCTGTAGCCCTGAACCCA
>JBFEPU010000184.1:0-5836 GCA_041549915.1 Anaerolineae bacterium
ACGTTTAGCTCCAGTTGCTCTTCGGCAGCCAGCGGCAGGAGTCTCTCGATGCAGTGGCTGACCAGTTCGCCAGGCGCAACGGGAGCATGCTGTTGCATCACGTCGCCTGCGTCGAACCGTGCCAGGTCCAGGAGTGTCTCAATCAACTGCCCCATCTTCTCTGCTTCCGTCTGTATGATCTGTGCTGCGCGGCGGTACCCCTGTTCATCATGGATGGCTCCTTCCAGCATCGCTTGCGAAAAGCCCTGTACTGACGTCAGTGGTGTCTTCAGATCATGTGAGACATTGGCCAAGAAATCTCGCTGTGCCTGTCGACTGCGCTCCACCTCGCGGGTCATCCGGTTGAAGCTGTCTGCCAGGCGCGCGACCTCATCTTTGCCTTTTGTTGGGATCACCTGTTCGTATTGGCCGTGTGCGATCTGTTCCGATGCCTTGGTCATGGCCATCAGAGGGCGGGTGATGGAGCGTGAAAGCAGAAGCGCGATCATCGTTGAGATGAGCAGAGCCAGGAAACCAGCTGTGGCCAGAGGCCGCACCAGTTCGCGCCAAGCGGATTGCAGCTCCTTCTCGGGCACGCTTACAGCGACATAGCTTGGCAAAGGGCCTGACACCTGGGAGCCTTCGGTCGGGGGACGGAGGGCGGTGATTATCAGGACGTGGGGCTGGCCCTGTGAATCTGTGTAGCGGCGCACAACGGGAGTGCCCCGGGCAGCCAAGGCGAGATCTTGAAGTCGGACAGGGAGCCGCTGTCCGGCAAGATTATCCTCCTCCTTGGTGTCTGCCAACACCCGCCCCTCTGGTCCTATCAGGAGCGCTCGGATGCCCAGTCGGGTGACTTCGTCAGCAAAGCGCGATTCGATTTGCGGTAGCCTGGTCCGTAACGCCAGGAGGGCCTGGACTTGCTGCGTGATGGCCGCGGAGGTGGCGCGGTATCGAGTGAGCACGGCAGCACGCTGGTATCGGTTGATCAGAACGACGGCGCCCAGACCGGCTAGCAGCAAGCACAGGATGATGATCAGAGCATATGACACAGCCAACTTGGTGCGGATGCTGGTGAACACCAAGGTCACTCCTCCACCAGCTTGTAGCCCACATTCCAGACAGTCTCAATGCGGACTCCGCTGCCCTTCAGTTTGTCGCGCAAACGTGCTACATGCACATCTACCGTGCGCGTGCCCCCGGCGAAATCATAGTTCCAGACGTGGTCCAGCAGTTGGTCACGGCTGAAGACAAAGCCTGGTCGCTCGGCGAAAGCGACCAATAGATCGAATTCCTTCTTTCGCAACTTGAGTTCCTGTTCCGCTACATGAGCCTCGCGACGATGGCGATCGATCTCCAGGTTGGCGAGCTTCAGCACCTCGGTGCCTGAAGCCGCACCTTCGGAGCGGCGCAGCACAGCCTTGACTCTGGCGACCAGTTCTCGTGGATTGAAGGGCTTTACTATATAGTCGTCTGCGCCCAGCTCCAGTCCTACGATTCTGTCCACGTCCTCGCCCCGTGCAGTCAGCATGATGATCGGCACGTCATTGTTTCCCTGACGCAGGCGGCGGCACACCTCCCAACCGTCCATCTTGGGCAGCATGATGTCCAGCACAACGAGATCTGGGCGACGTTCTTCGATCATGCTCAGGGCGCTGAGTCCATCATGCGCGCTGAGCACGGTGAAGCCGTCGTTGCGCAAGTAGAGGCCGGCCAGTTCGACAATGCGGGGCTCGTCGTCCACAACCAGGATGGTGTCCATTTCTGCTTCCTCACAACCGCGCCATTCAAGGGCGCATTATAGGGCGGTTGCCCATAAATCCCAACCATATCCTGGATTGGGGTCGACAGCAGTGGCGGCGACTGGTTCTGACCCTAACCACTTCAAACATCAGAAGCCGCCACAAGTCGGCGGCTTCCGGTATGGGGTCTTCGGATTCCGGCGGATGCCGGGGACCTAGAGCTCGAGTTCTTGCTCCGTGACTCGCAGCACATCATTCATCCCCGACTCAATGTATGGGTAGGCCAGCCAAACGCACGCTACGCCGAATAGTGCACCGGTGGGAACCCGGCTCCACGGTGTGCTCTCCCAAAGTGTGAATAGCTGGCCAAATCCGTCAACAGCCATAGGCAAACACAACAGGAGGAAAGCCTTTATGGACAGCGGCCGTATCTGATTGCGGAGCAGGCCGAACGCCAGACCGGCCATGAGCATGGCCATGAACATGGCGATGTCTCGCTGACAGATGGCTGTCTTGTAGCCCACCGCGGAATCGCCAACATAGCGCAGCGGCACATCCGATCCTAATTGGAGGCCCAGCTCTTCGAGCGTGTAGGCGGCCTGCGGGCCAAAGATGAAGAAGGACCTCTCTGGCAGTTGATGGCAAAGCGGCGAAAACAGCGTATAGATCACCCTTGCAGCCGATGGGTGCGCCGTTACCGTCAGTAGGGGAGGCAGAGCGGGCAGAATGGCGAGCAGTGCGATCACGCTGTTGGTCAAGAGCAGCCAGTGCTTGGCCACTACATGCACAATACGGTTGAGGGCGACGCTGAGCGTCACCGCCGTCTGCGACGCTTTTCTGCTTCCGCTGGTCTGTTCTGAAGTGTACGACGAGCTGTTCATGAGTATGATCTCTCACGACAAGTAGTGAGCTGAAGTCGGACCCATTTTCGTTCGTTGGTCCCTATTTGTCAAATCGTTGACTTTGCAGCGGCAGCAAAGTGGGGTACAATGGCAAGCAGCCTGCCTGAGGGGGAACGATCGCGACCTGGGCCCGATGACCATCGTCATGGTCAGGCCTCGCGCCCGACACAGGGCGCCGGTGTGCTCCTCAAGGTCGGCAACAAGAAGAACAGGGGGTAAGAACATGGTTGGAGACCTGAGGAAGCGGATTGAGGGCGCATACAACAAGCTTGAGGAAATGGCCAAGGACCTGCCTGGTTACAAGGGCTACAAGGACAAAGAGGTGCGGCGCCAGGCCGACAAACTCATCAGGATGAAGGTAGCCCGTGGGTTTGAGGAGCAGAGACGCCGGCTCAATAGCATAGCAATGCAACTGGCCGACGCCGGCAGGCTTCGGGTCCTTCTGACTGTTGACCGTTCGCTCATGAGACTGCAATTTCTGATCGATCGGCTGAAGACGGCGAGCTATGGCTACGCAGGGCTCTTTGATGCAATCAAGGTCAAGGAGGCGGAGCTGGATGCGCTCTATGAGTATGATGCTGCCCTGCTGGACGATGTGGAGAAAGTGAGGATGCTCATTGATGCCGTCGACGCTGCGGAAGATGATGACCAAGTGACGATGGCTGGTAATGAACTGCTAGCAGCGCTGGAGGAGATCAACGAGACGTTCAGCAAGCGCCAAGACGTTATCCTAGAGCTGCCGTCGGTGTAGGTATCTTCGGCTCTGTCGCTCCAAAGATGGGGCGTTCTTGAGAGATGGGCAGAATGTCCGAACAGGCACAATGAAACTGGCTTCTCAAAGGAGGAAAGAATGGCACGAGTCTTTGATGTAATTGAGTATCTTGACCCCTCAGATCGCGAGATTGTGCACCGCATTCCAGCACGTGGCTCGGGCGACTTCCGGCTGGGTTCGCAACTGATTGTGCGCGAGTCACAAGCAGCGGTCTTCTTTCGGGACGGGCAGGCCTTGGATACTTTTGGGCCCGGTCGGCACACCATTAGCACGGCCAATATCCCCCTGCTGGTCAGCTTGATCAGCATTCCTTTCGGCGGGGAAACCCCCTTCAAAGCCGAAGTGTACTTTGTGAACATGAAGGATTTCCTGGATCAGAAGTGGGGAACGCCCGAGCCCGTTCCGCTGCGGGACAGCGAGTTGGGCCTGGTTCGCCTCAGGGCCTTTGGGACCTACTCGATGCAAGTGGCAGATCCGCAGTTGTTTGTCAATAAGATTGTCGGTGCGCAAGGCGTCTATGAGACGACTCAGATTACCGATTTCCTGCGCAGCATCATTGTCTCCAAGATCGTCGATCTGATGGGCGAGACGGCGGTATCAATATTCGACATGCCCAAGCTGTACGACGAGTATGCTGCTGGCATCAAGGCCAAGGTGCAGGAAGACTTTGCCAACGTGGGCATCATGCTAAAGTCTGTCTATGTTAGCTCGATCAGCCCAACCGAAGAGACGTCCAAGGCGATTGACGAGCGGGCAGCAATGGGTGCCATCGGCAATATGCAGGCCTATCTGCAGTTCAAGGCCGCGCGTGCCATGGGCGATGCAGCCACGGCCGGTGGTGAGGCTGGAGCGTTGACCGGTGCCGGTGTGGGCCTGGGAGCTGGCGTGGGTGTAGGGGCGGCAATGGCTGGGGCCATCACTGAGGCGATGAAGGCCGGCAAGGAGCAGCCTGCTGCGGCAGCTGCAGACACCGTCACTTGCTCCAACTGTGGGACTGCCAATCCAGCAGATGCCAAGTTCTGCAACAACTGTGGCACGAAGCTTACAGGTACAGTTGCCTGCCCGAACTGCGGGCACGAGAATCCGGCTGCGGCCAGCTTCTGCAACAACTGCGGGACCAAACTCAGCTAGCTGACGACTGCGACTCTCGCGCCAGCCTCTGTCGGCGCGTGGCAAAAGGGAGCCGCATCGGTCTGTGAGATTGTTCGGCGTGCCTGCGGGGCAGGAAGGTCGGCCCTGTTTGGCCTCCTGGTTTGACCTGGTGTCGACTGGAGGCGCTGCAGAGTATGTCACCGTGTCACGTACTCCCTGAGCGATGCGCCGAAGTCAGGGAGCCAAGGTGGGCAGGGGCCAGCTGCGATGCGGGCTTCTTCGAGGACTTTTGTGGCTGAGAGCTGACTGGACAAGCCGGGGGTCGGGCATTGTTATCTTGGAGTAGAGGAGAGCCGTGTGCAAGTTCTTTTGCTGAAGGACATCAAGAGGTTGGGAAAGGCAGGAGATATCAAGACCGTTGCGGATGGCTACGCTCGCAACTACCTGCTTCCGCGTGGTTTGGCCGTATTGGCGACGTCTGGTGCTGTCCGGCGCACGGAGGTACGAAAGGCTATCGAAGAGCAGCGAGAGGAACGGGCGCGGACGGATGGCGCTGCTATGGCAGAGCGGCTGTCGGAGGTTACCTTGACATTCAAAGTCAAGGCAGGTGACAGGGGACGGCTCTATGGGTCTGTCACCTCCGCCGACATCGCTGACGAGATTGAGAGGCGGACCGGGCAGCCTGTTGACAAGCGCAAGGTTGAGCTGGAGGAGGCCATCCGCCTGCTCGGCACACACAAAGTCCCAATCCGACTCCTGTCTGGTGTGGTCGCGGAGGTGACGGTAGAAGTGCAGCGGGAATCAGAGGAAGAAGCCAGCTAGGTGTTGGACTTTGAGTAGTAGTTGTGGTTGTGAATCAGGCTCAGCCGGTCTATCAGAGGGAGCCAGCCATGGATGACATGGAGAGGTCCATAGAGCGCCTGATTGTTCGGTATCTGGTGGCTCACACGCAGTGCAGCGGCTGTGGACGCCGCTATTCTCCGAAGGATGTTCATGTTCATGATCATCGGGGCGACATATGGCTGGCCTCAGTTACGTGCAGGCATTGCGGTTTGCAGGGACTAGTAATGGCTGCGGTCGGAGCACGAGACGTGGAAGATGTGGAAGCTGTTGAGGCTGTCTCCAGTGCTGAAGGCGACGATTCCCTTGATGTCGAAGCGCTGGGCAGCATCAGCGCGGATGAAGTGCTCGATTTTCACTGCTTGGTTCAGGGCTTTGACGGAGATATGTGGCAGTTGCTTGAAGCCGACAACTGACCATCTTGGCCTGAAACTCTTCGTCGCTAGGTAAAGGGCCGCGCCTCCAAGGGGCGGCCCTTTTGCATTGCTCATGTACCGCTTTCTTCGGGC
>JBFEPU010000185.1:0-5828 GCA_041549915.1 Anaerolineae bacterium
CTGTTTCGGAACCCCCAAGAAGCGCACAGAGTGGGCGAAACAGCCCGCCAGTTTGTAAGGCGCACTCAGGATCCACAGGCTCTGTGCACGGCCCAGGTAGAGATGTGGCTGAAGGTGGCAGGTCGGTGAAGAGGGTGAAGCTCGTCTACGTTCTACCAACATACGACGCTGAGTCTCCAGAACACACGTTTCACATTCACGGTTTCCTGGAAGCCGTCGCTGAACGCCTGGATGTGATGGTCATTATCGAACGTGCACGCAGTCGGCCTGACTTTCGTAATCTGCGAACCTACCGGCGGCTCGTACAGATACCTGTGTTGAAGATGCTGGAGATTCTGATGGTGATGCTGTGGGCGCGTCTGCGGGGCTACAAGCGATTCTACACACATTACTCAGTATCTGGCGCCGTTCTGTCCGCTCTCGTCACTCATGTTCTGGGAGGTGTCTCGTACTACTGGAATTGCGGTCATCCGATGGATTTCGTGCCTGCCCGTGTGGGCAGCTTATCCGACCTACGAACCAAACTCCGCAACCAGTATCTTCTAGGCCTAACTCTACGCTTGGTGGATCATTTAGTCACCGGCACGGAAACAATGGCCCGTTGGTATAGTGAAAACTATGGTATCCCGCTCTCTAGCATCCGCGTCATGTCCAATTGGGTGGATTTGACCCGCTTCGTCACCCTGCCGGGCAAGTCTGCCTTGCGGCGACAACTCGGATGGCCTGTAGACAAGAAAGTTGTACTGTTCTTGCACCGCCTGGCAGAGCGCAAAGGCGCGCAATACATCGTGCCCATCGCCGAGCAAGTGGTGAGCCAGTATTCGGACCAGGCTCCCACGTTGCTCTTTGTGGTCGCGGGTGACGGCCCGTACCGCGAGACCCTACAGAACGAGATCCAATCCGCAGGGCTGAAGGAACACTTCCAATTGGCAGGTTGGGTGCCCAATCGCGAGGCAGTCAAGTACTTTGCGGCTGCTGATGTGTACATGATGCCATCGATCGAGGAAGGGTTCCCGAGAACGCTCTTGGAGGCTATGGCTGCAGGATGTCCGTTCATAGCGTCAGATGTCGGGGGCGTCAGAGACGTGGTGACCCCAACGCAGGCTGGTCTCTTGGCAGCGAAGGGAGATTGGCCGGCAATGGCTGATGCCCTGGTCCGGCTGCTCAGCGATGACACACTGCGAGAAGAACTGGCTGGTGATGGCCTCGCCCACGTGCGCAGTTACTCACAGGACAAGGTTGTCCAGAGCTTTGTCTCATTGGTCACACAATAGCAGGGATAGATGGGGTTAACGTCATGACCCATTCCGGGTACGTACGCTCTCGTCCAAAGGCAGCAGTCACCGCAGCACTGTACACCAGCCGGTATGCGCTGCAGACATTCGACCGCGGCTCGTGCAAGCGCATCCTGGATGTTGGCTGCGGAGAGGCTTTCTTCGAGCAGCGCTACCCGCATCGGTTCATCGGGATAGACATAGACCTTGCCAGACTGGCCGAGGCCCACCCACGGTCAGAGAGCAACCTGATCCTTGGCAGAGCCGAGCGGCTGCCCTTTCCGGACGGGGCCTTTGATGGCGTGCTACTCAAGGACGTTCTGGAGCATTTCTATCTCGAAGGCGCCTTTTGTGTGCTGCATGAAGTATCCCGCGTGTTGAAGACGGATGGCACACTGGTTGTCACCACCACGAAGGACAGCCAATGGTTCTGGGACAAGCCCGACCATGTGCGCCCCTACTCCAACAAGTGGATACGCAGGGTGCTGGTCCGAGAGCTGGGTCAGTATGAAGTGATCGCAGCCAAAGAGCTCTCCGGCGGGATCCGCGGCTTTGGCAGGCTGCGCCTGGAGTGGTTGGCACATGCCCTCGCTGACCGGCTTGGCATCCGCAACACCCATGGCATCATCGCCTTGAGAAGAGTCTAGCCGAATGGAAGTGGACACCGTTGGGCGCCGTACTGTCAGTGGCCTGGTCGGCTTTGCCCACCAAGGGAGATGCCCTCAGCCGGAGATGGTCTTCTGCCAACCCAACTCCGCTGCTCAACATCCAAGTAGCATCATCATGGATACCCATAGTCTGCCTCGCAGAGAGTCTTGCGGCTTCTGGTCACATTCGTCGTCCCAGCGTCGGTGGGCACCGAGGCTTTTGACGCATGCGACCGCCTGCATGGAAGGCCTGCTGTGAAGCTCTTCTACATCGCCAATGCCCGCCTACCAACTGAGAAGGCTCACGGCTTCCAGATCATGAAGATGTGTGAAGCCTTCGCACGAGCAGGAGAGGATGTCGAGCTAGTCGTCCCACGGCGAGTTAACACGCCGCAGATGCAGCGAGTGCGTGACGTCTGGGCTCACTACGGAATAGAAACACCCTTCACCATCACCCGTATTCCCTGCCTGGACTGGCAGTTTCTGGTTGGCGTCAGCCTCGACCTTTGGTGGCGACTGATCGAGTTCACTTTTGGCCTCTCCGTGCTCCGCTTTCTGATCCATCAGCGGACGCGGAACCAGAGTTGTGTCGTGTACACGCGTGACGAGCGCGCTACACCGTGGCTGCTGCGTTTTCGGCAGTTCCTGAATCTGCGGGTGTTCTTTGAGGCACACAACACGCACGGCTCCTGGTATGCGCAGCGCTTTCTTGGTGTCGACGGGTTGATCGCCATCACAGAACACCTGCAGCGCGAGTTCATCGATGCCGGCTTGGCGCCTGATCGTTGTCTGGTTGCGCCAGATGGTGTGGACCTGTCCAAATACGCACGCTTGCCAGATCGCATGGAGGCGCGGAGAAGATTGGGCCTGCCCTGTAGTGGGCCGATAGTCTGCTATACGGGACACCTGCTCCGGTGGAAAGGGGTATACACACTGGTAGAAAGTGCCACACAGCTGCCGGAGGCCCAGTTCCTGATTGTGGGCGGAATGCCTGAAGATATCAAAGCACTACGCCGGTTCGCGGCCAGTCAGCACACGACCAATGTGCAACTGGTCGGCCATGTGGCGCCAACGGAAGTACCACTGTACCAAGCTGCGGCGGACGTGCTCGTGCTCCCGAATTCAGCTCGTGAGACCATCTCCGCACATTACACCTCACCGCTAAAGCTGTTTGAGTACATGGCTGCGGGGCGGCCCATTGTAGCGAGCGACCTGCCATCAATTCGCGAAGTGCTTACTGACGGCGTCACAGCGATGCTGGTCAAGCCCGACGATCCGCTCGCACTGGCAAGCAAACTGACGGCGCTGTTGGGCAACTCGGCGCTACAGCGTCAACTGGCCGCACAGGCGCAGAGCACAGTGGAACGCTATGGGTGGCGAAAGCGAGCGGCAGCAATTGTCGAGTTCCTTGTTGAGAGAACGCGCTCTACGGCAGGGGCCGGCGAACCTGGCCACGACTCGCGTGACTGGGATGAGTACGCCCAACACAGTGGAACCACTGGCTTCCCGTCAGAGATGCTGACCAAGTACGCCGGCGTAGTTGTGCTGGATGCTGGCGGAGGAGTCGGTGCTCACCTCGCTCAGATTCCGGCTGCACGCGTGCGGGTGGACTGTGAGATCAGCTTGCAGCGCTTGCGTCAAGGCAAGGCCCGCTACGCAGCACTTCAGTTTGTGCAAGCGAGCGGGTATCACCTCCCGGTCGTCGATGGCGGGTTTGATACCATCATTTCCATAGACGTCATTGAGCATCTGCGGGACCCAGCGAGCTACATGGCCGAAATCCAGCGCGTCTTGAGACCTGGAGGACGGCTGATCCTCCAAACACCCAACTATCCTGTCAAGCGTCTCTATGACCTCGTCAACTACTGGCGCCATGCCTGGCGCAGGACGTTGGCGGACGACCCAACACATGTCAGCAGGTTCAGCTGGTGGCAACTGGAGAAGTTGATCGGCAAGTACCTCTCAATTGTGGAAAGCACAACCCGCAACGTGTTTCTCGAATGGACGGTGGCATATCTCCACTCTCACAAGGGGGGGCGAATCGCCAAGACATTCGGACAAAAGACCATCGTGATCGCAGAGAAGGCAGCAAAGTGACTAGATCACAGTACCGGCTGCCTGGCCTGCAGAACCCAGCGATTCCTTGCTCCGGGCCTGAAGGCACCGTTGTCGCCAAAACCCGTGTACCGTACCTGCATTTGCGGGACCATTTCATCCAGTGCCTGCGACATCACCAGTTCGACCTGAACTTGTCAGCCAACCTTCGCTTTGTTCGCATCGTATTGGTGAAACGGGCAGGGCATACATGAAGAGCATGATCGGCCAGCAGCGATGACACTCTGGGAACGGATCCTGCAGGGTGTTACTGCGTTCTCAGTAGATACCCTTGTCAGCCTGGTGGCTGGCATCCTGGGAGCCAGGCTGGTGTTTTACTACCTGCCGCCGGCCCACTATGGCCAGTTGGCGTTTCTTCTCTCTTTCTACGACGCAGGCACGGTGGTCGTCAGCCTCGGCCTAGAGGGGGTCTTTACAGCTGAGATTGCGCGAGCCCGGGGCAACGCGGAGCAGGGCTGGGCCAAGTTTCTGATCCTCCGCTACGTGTCACTGCTGTTGACCGCGGCCACTCTGCTCCTGGTTGTCTTTGTGGGCATTGGAATGTGGCGGAGAGAGAAGCTACTGTGGAGTATCATAGGCACCTACCTCTGGTTCGCAGCTCCGAACAGAGCTGCCAGCACGCTTTTCCATGGGGCTACCCGGTATCGCCGACTGGCAGGGCAATCCATCACACGGAGCTTGAGTCGGCTCGCCCTGTTAGCGACCCTGCCGTGGTGGTGGACAGGAGAACGGTTGGCTGGAGTCGCCCTGACCTACCCACTGATGGAGCTGCTGACCGCAGTGGCTTCTCTCGGCTTGGCGCGCCTGCCGTGGGATGAGCTCAGGTCAGCATCCACGGACGAGTACAACTTACGAAGTTTGATGAACCTGTTCCGACAAAAGGGCGTCTATGCCACGCTCAGCGTACCTGTCAAGAGGATAGGTGATCAGTTGCCGGTATGGTTCCTCAAGGCTATGGTCGGAGATGCCGGACTGGGCGCCTATGCAGCGGCCAAGCGTGGCTATCTTCTGATCCTGTCGCTCTTCCACTCGATTGAGGCAACTCTCTTCCCTCTAGTAGCCGAGCAGGCCAAGACTCGTTCTGAGCAGCTGCGGGTAGCCCTGCGTCAGGCGCAGAAGTACAGCTTCTGGCTTGGTTTCATTGTAGCAATCGGCGGCAATGTGGCTGCACCATGGATCGTTCTCTGGATAGCCGGCAGCGAATACGCCACGGTCGTCCCACTCTTCCGACTACTGCTTTGGCACCTCCTGATCTATGCCTTCTCCCAGTCTCAGAGACCCATCTTCCACGCAATCGGGCAGCAAAAGTGGTTGTTCTTTGTCTACCTGTGCACAACAGCCGTGGACTCGATTCTTCTGGTTGCGGGTATCCGACTTCTGGGGACCCTTGGTGCGGTATGGGCTGTGCTCTTGAGCGGCATCTTCATTGTTAGCGTCAGGTACGTGCTCATCATCCGCCTTGCGCCACACTTGTGGGTTGATCCGCGAACAGTGACCAGGATCGAGGAATTCGACCTAGAGCTGTGGCGGCTCCTCACGAGACGACGCAGATAGCCGCCACAGACCCACGGCGGGCGACGCCAGTGACGGTTCGCATAGATGACAGCTTAACAAGGAGCTGAGGCACTGATTGAGGTTTGGTCTCACTGCGCGAACAGGCAGCAGAATCATGTGGACCGCGAGCGAATTCGATGCGGCCAGTAAACGTCGTGCAACTAGTTGCCTCCTCCCGCGGGGGTGGTGCGGTTCACGTGCGCGACCTCGTGTCGGGGCTCGATGCGGGCGACTTTGC
>JBFEPU010000186.1:0-5796 GCA_041549915.1 Anaerolineae bacterium
CCCAGGTTCGCCAATGGACTGGGCAGCAATGATCCCTACGGCCTCACCGATCTGGATCTTGCCGCGCCGGGCGAGGTCACGCCCGTAGCAAGTCGCGCAAACACCGTGTCGCAGATTGCAGGTCAGCGGCGAGCGGACATGCGCGCGTTCAACTCTGTGATCGTCTATGTCCTGGACCTTGCGCTCATCAATCATCTCACCGGCATCAACAAGTACTTCTTTGGTCTTTGGGCTGACAATTCGCCCAGCGGCGACGCGCCCCAGAATCCGTTCGCCGAACGTCTCACCGATGACCTCACTGCGCGCTCTCTCGATCCAGATGCCCGCCTTGGTACCACAGTCGTCTGTGTTGATGATCACATCTTGAGCAACGTCTACCAGGCGTCTGGTGAGATAACCAGCATCGGCAGTCCGCAATGCGGTGTCTGCCAGGCCTTTGCGCGCGCCGTGGGTAGAGATAAAGTACTCGAGTGCGTTCAGGCCTTCCCGGAAGTTGGACCGGATGGGCAAGGCGATGATTCGGCCAGAGGGGTCAGCCATCAGGCCACGCATCCCGGCCAACTGGCGAATTGGCTGCAAGCCTCCCTTGGTCGCTCCGGAGGTGGCCATAATGCTGATCGCTCCATGAGGATCAAGCTCTTCTGAAAGAGACTCGGTGATCCTCTCCGTGGCATCTGTCCACAGTTCCACCGTTTTGACGTACTCTTCGTTCTCAGTGATGAGCCCACGACGATACTGCCGCTCGACCCTGGCTACTTCCTCGGACACTTCTTCCAAGATGGCTGCCTTGTCTTCGGGGACGGTCAGGTCCTCTATGGCGATAGTGAGGCCGGATTGGGTAGCGTACTTGAAGCCGAGGCCTTTGATCTTGTCGACCAGTTCTGCAGTTCCCTCTGGGCCCAGCTCTAGATAGCTTTGGCCGACCAAGGCTTTCAAGCCACCCCGGTCGAGCACTGTATTGAGAAAACGCAGTTGAAGCGGCAAGATCTCATTGAACAGCACACGGCCCACAGTGGTCTCGATCAGCCTCGTCTTGCGTCGCGGCCCCGGCCTGGTATAGAAGTTGATTTTGGCATGCAGGGCCACTTTGCCAAGGCTGTAGGCGAGAGAGACTTCCTCATACTCGGAGAAGGTCTTGCCCTCCCCCTTCGCACCAGGCACCTCCATGGTGAGATAGTAGCAGCCCAAGACCATGTCTTTGGTCGGACCAACAATCGGTTCACCGTTGGCGGGCAGGAGCAGATTGTGCGTCGACAGCATCAGTCCCTTCGCCTCGGCAACGGCAGCCTCGGAGAGCGGCACATGAACGGCCATCTGGTCACCGTCAAAGTCAGCGTTGAAGGCGGCACAGACCAATGGGTGAATCTGAATCGCATCGCCCTCCACCAACACCGGCTCGAACGCCTGGATCCCCAAGCGGTGCAGAGTGGGTGCACGGTTCAGCAGAACGGGGCGGGTGCAGATGACCTCCTCCAGAACCTCCCACACTTCGGGCGCCTCTCTCTCGATCAGGCGTTTCGCACCCTTGATGTTGATAGCGTGGTTATAGTCGACCAGCTTGTGCATCACGAATGGCCGGAACAGCTCAAGAGCCATGCGCTTGGGAAGGCCACATTGGTGCATCTCAAGTGCGGGCCCTACAACGATGACCGACCGCCCAGAGTAGTCGACTCGCTTGCCTAGCAGGTTCCGACGGAAGCGCCCCTGCTTGCCCTTGAGCATGTCAGAGAGCGACTTGAGTTGTCGGCTCCCACGCAGTGAAGTGGCCTTGCCGCGCCTGCTGTTGTCAAGCAGCGAATCAACCGCTTCCTGCAACATGCGCATCTCGTTGCGTACAATAACCTCAGGGGCCTGGAGCTTGATCAGGTGCTTGAGCCGGTTGTTGCGGTTCACCACGCGACGATAGAGGTCGTTCAGATCGCTGGTGGCAAACCGGCCCCCATCTAGCTGGACCATGGGTCGCAGATCGGGCGGTATGACCGGCAGCACCGTGAGGATCATCCACTCCGGACGGTTTCGAGACTGACGCAAGGCCTCTACAACGCGCAGGCGCTTGGCTGCCTTCTTGCGGCGCTGCTTGGACTTGGACGTCTGGATTTCATGCCGCAGCCTGAGAGCCAGACCTTCCAGGTCAATGTCACTGACAATGTCGTAGACGGCCCGTGCGCCCATGTCGGCTTTGAACACCTTGGGCCACCTCTCTTCAAGCTCCCGGTAGCGACTCTCATTGATCAGTTGGCGAACGCGAATGTTCCTCAGTTCCTCGCGTTGATCTTCGATGGCCGTCTCCGCATCACCAAGCTGATCGCCGATGGCGGTCTGCAGCTCCTCACGCTTGTCGGCCACCACCTGCTGCAGATAGTCTTGCCTGGCCTCGACTGGAGCCAGCGCCTCGGCCTTTTCCTTCTGCACCGCTGCCTCCAGCATGCTCAACTGCTCCTCCACGACCTCACTCAGCCGCGAGTATGTGTCTCTAGTAATCTTCTCGCCCTTCTCTACGATCGTGGTCTGGGCTTCCCCCAGGAGATGCTGCGACTCTACCGGCGTAAAAGCAATCTCCACGGGCGCGGCCTGGTCCTTGTACTGATCCAACTGCTTCTGTAAAGCAGCTGCGTGGTCCATGATCAGGTTCGTGTTGGAGGTCAGCTTCTCTTCGAACTCTTGCACCAGGCTCTCGTTTTGCTCTTTGAGCTGTTGCAGTTCACCGGCCAGCTCTGACTCTAGAGCCTGCACCTGCTCTTCAACGCTCTGCGTCAGACGCTCTGTGTCCCGCCTGAGCTCTTCATCCAGGCGGTTGAGAGCCTTTTGGCGCGCATCTTCATCGATTTCAGTGACAATGTACTGCGCAAAGTACAGGACCCGGTCCAGGTTGCGCTGTGAGATGTCGAGTAAAAGGCCCAAGTAGCTGGGCGAACGGCGAGTGTACCAGATGTGAGCGATAGGGGTTGCAAGCTCGATGTGCCCCATCCGTTCACGACGCACCCGAGAGTGGGTGACCTCGACACCACACTTCTCACAGACAATGCCCTTGTAGCGGATCTTCTTGTATTTGCCGCAGTAGCACTGCCAGTCTCTGGTGGGACCAAAGATCGCCTCACAGAAGAGGCCATCCTTTTCTGGACGCAAACGGCGGTAGTTGATGGTCTCTGGCTTTGTGACCTCACCGAAGGACCAGTATCGAATCTGTTCAGGCGATGCCAGACTGATGCGCACGGCCTCGATATCTCTAATCTCCAAGGCATTTCCTCCTGCCATGTCCCGCCATTGGCTGGGCGGGGCTATGTCCCGTCATCACTCAGACGGGGCTATGTCCCGTCGTCACTCGGACGGGGCTATGTCCCGTCATCACTCGGACGGGCTTGAGATAACTTGACAGCAAAGAATCCCGGTATCCTTCCCGCGCGGTAACCATGTTGAGGAATGACGTCCGAGATCCTTCTCGTCGCTTTTAGGGGGATGACAGCGGATCACATCCCGCCATGGAATAGGCGGAACACTGCTTCGTGAGTTGTGGGGGCAAGTTTGTTCTGGTAATAGTCAAAATGGTAGTTCTTTGCCTGCTGGGGCCCTCCGACAAGCTTAGGAGTATACACGAAATCACGAAAATTGTCAAATTGTGCTGTTCACCGTTCAGCGCCTATCTCAACTCCTGACAGCAATCGCTTCTGTGTCACCCTAAGTATTGCCACGGCGACACTGGTACCTGCGCTGCAAGTGCGGGTGAGGATCCCAACGTGGGGCACAGAGGCTCCTCACCTGGCCCAGAGGAACAGCAGTGCGCTCTACCTCTGATTATGGAAAAACCCTGGTTCATCGTTCCTCTGCGGGGTCGCGGACCCTCCTGGAGCACAGCCGTTCAGTCTCTCCCTTCACGCCCTGCACAGTTCCTGTCACACAGGGATCACCAGCGCAGAGAGACCCCCGCTGGAGGGAAGGCAGCGACCAGACCGCTGTGGGACTGATCGGCGCAACAGCACAGCACGCATCGTTGACTTGGCCGCGATAGTGCTGTATACTTGCGCCCAGTCTGGTGCTATCCACGAGGTCCACACCCGCGTACCGAATCGGAGGGAAACTCATGACCAAACGAAGCCTGATGCTGCGGCGCCCTGCGCAGTGGATCCTGCTGGCAGCGGCAGCCGCGGTTCTGATCACGGGGTGCAGCGCTGCACCCACCGCGACGCCACAACCAACGCCTACACAGACACCCATTCCTGTGCCCACCGCTACCCCCACTCCCCAGCCTATCGATCTCGTGGTCCTCCATACCAATGACACGCTAGGCTACATCGAGCCCTGCGGTTGACGGCCACCCAAGGGGGGGCTGGCTCGGCGAGCCAGCGTAGTCAAGGCAACGCGTGATCAGTTCGCAAGCGTACTTCTCTTGGATGCGGGAAACGCACTCTGGAGCAACCAGCAGCCCGCAGCGGAGACCGAGGGGAAACTGGTTGTTGAGGCCATGAACGTGATGGGATACGATGCCATGGTCATCGGCGATCTGGATCTGCAGCTAGCTCCCGATGTCCTCCGCCAGCGCATTGCAGACGCCCAATTCCCCATCTTGTCGGCCAACCTGAAGACACCCGCAGACGACAAACTGCTGGCACAGCCCTATGTCCTGTTAGACGTAGGGGGCCGAACAGCGGGGATCATTGGGCTGACCTGGGACTCGGCGGCGGTATCTGCGGACCAATACGTCCTGCTGAACGCGGAAGAGGCACTGGCACAGTACGCACGCGAGTTGCAGGAGCAGACGGACATCATCATCGTCCTCTCCAATATGGGAACCGAGGAGGACATGCGCCTTTCGTCGCAGGTTTCGGGGATTGACCTGATTGTGGGTGGCCGCTCACGCGAGGCCATGCCCCAGGGCTGGCGCAACGAGCAGACGGGCACCATCCTTGTCCAGGCCGGTGCCCAGGGGCAGTGGGTCGGGCGCCGTCAGTTGCACCTCGATAGCGAGGGGACGGTGACCGATTACTCGGATGAACTGCTGCTCCTGACCGATGAGTATGCCGATGACCCGCAGATCCGATCGCTCTTGGACAGCTACGCAGTGCAGTAGAAGCTCGTAACACACAAACGGCTGATGGTGATCGCGCCATCAGCCGTTTGTCCTTGTTTGGGAATCATTTCCGCGTCACGTACAGTGCGTTGCTGAAGATCCAGCCCCTTGTCCTGAGCCAGTGCTGCCGATAGGCTTCGACACGATAGGCGCCGGGCACGTCCGTTGCGCAATGTAATTCGCGTCCTTGTGCCCGGGCGACGGTCTCTCCGTTGCGCAGCAGACGGATATCCGCAGGCAGCGGGGTGGACACTGTGAGTTCCACCCGGCCACTCATGCTCAGCTCATCGCCCATGGTGGCTTTCCCCGAATCGGTCGCGGCGTCGAAGCGAAACCCCTTCGCCTGGCCGATAGCATCGTAGGCAACGAACCCACACCCCCGTCGCAGCGCCTCGTACACCAGGGCCGCATCGTGGGCCAGCGTACCGTTGAATGCCTCCGTCGTCAGGATGTGCATGTTCACAGTGCGGAAAACGTACTCGTAGGGCAGCACCACGCGGCTCAGCGGCCCCATGCGATAGGTCGCCGCGTGCGCATCTGAGCCGCACAGCACAGGCATCTTGCGCTGGCTCAGCAGATCGTCCCACCTGCGAAGCGTTTCCGGATACGGCCCGCGGATAACCGCCTGGGGAAAGCATACGGCGAAGACAGACCTCGGCGCGTCGTGCAGGTAGCTCTTGAACTCGGACATATAGTTCCAGATGCTCAGGCCGGTGAAGCCAGTGACTTCC
>JBFEPU010000187.1:0-5777 GCA_041549915.1 Anaerolineae bacterium
GCTTTGACCTCTCACCCAATATGCTGGCGCTCGGCAACTACACCGACGCCGCGCTGATCAAAAAGGCCGAAGCCCTGGCCGGAGCCGCTGGCTTCACCCCGGATATGGGTGACTCCATCCCCGCTCCGTTCGGTACAGCGGAATGGAAGGCCATCGTGGACTATGTCCAGGGCACTGACCTGGACACAGCCCTCGCAGGTGCCGCCGCAGCTCAGGCCGACGCGCTTCAGTAGTCAGCAAATCTCGTTTGTACACGGGGCGCTCCGCGCGGAGCGCCCCGTGTAGTATCCACACAGACCAAAGCACAGGAGCACGTGGCTAACGAACGGAGGGGAGAGCCTATGGTGCCCAAGATCATGAGACAAGGCACACTGACCCCGTGGCTCTATCTGGCAGCTGCCGTGGCCATCATGCTGGTGTTTATCGTCTATCCTACGCTGAACACCGTCATGCTGAGCCTGAGAAACAAGACCGGCACACAGTCAGCGGCGGTAGATTGCAGGCCAGGTGAACCCTGTTGGGGTACGTTCGACAACTATCGCTACGCCCTGACCGACTCGGAGATGACCCAGGCCCTGCGCAACAACACGCTGTGGCTGCTGTTTATGGTCCCAGGAACCGTGGCGGCTGGCCTGCTGTTCGCCGTAGTCACCGACCGCGTGCGTTATGAGCGCCTGGCCAAGACCATTATCTTCCTACCCATGGCCATCTCTTTCGTAGGAGCCAGCATCATCTGGAAGTTTGTCTACGCTCTGCAATCCGGTGCTGGGGCCCAGATAGGCGTGCTGAATGCCGCACTTGTGGCGCTGGGGCGCACGCCCATCCCGTGGCTCACCAGCGCCAACTGGATGGTGAACAACGTCTCGCTGTGGATCGTGGGAGTCTGGCTGTGGGCTGGCTTCTGCATGACCATTCTCTCGGCCGCACTGAAGGCGGTACCGGGGGAGATCCTGGAAGCCGCTCGCGTAGACGGCGCCAGCGAATGGCAAGTCTTCTGGCGCATCATGTTCCCCATTATCCTGCCCACCATCACTGTGGTCATCACGACGATGGTTATCAACATCCTGAAAGTCTTCGACATTGTGTTTGTCATGACCGGGGGTTTGAACGGCACCGAGGTGATCGCCAACCGCATGTTCAAGTTCATCGTCACGAACCAGGGCCGCTCGATGGCCATTGCGGTGCTGCTCATCGCGCTGACCATCCCCATCATGATCATCAACGTGCGCCGCTTCCGCGAACAGGAGGCCATACGATGAGTACGGAGCGCGTCAAAAACACCCTGCGACGGATTCCCCTTCACATCGTCGTCATCGGTATGGTTGTTCTGTGGCTGATACCAGCGCTGGGCATCTTTGTCACCTCCTTCCGCTCACGCGAGGCCGTCCGCACATCGGGCTGGTGGACAGCCTTGTCCACGCCGCCCACGCCGGGTCAGGAAGAGTATGCAGCAGCGTGTGCCTCCTGCCACGGAGCTGACGGCAAAGCTCTCACTGGGGTTGATCTCTCGGATCCCACGGTCGTGGAAAGCTTCACCAGTAGCGCGCGCTTGATCAGGATGCTGCGCGAGCCAATCGATGGTCAGCCCCACGTGGAAGATCCAGAGTGGCAGGCGTTGATCCAGGACACGCAGCGAACCCGGGAAGCTGTGGAACAACTCGCTCCCGTCAGCGAGCATCTCAGCATACTGTCCGGCCTTGGCCGAGCGGTGGACTATTCCCTAACGGCGAGCAACTGGATAGACGCCTTGGTGGGGTACAAGGGCACCGAGACTTACCAAGCCGACTGCGCCACCGGGGTTAGTCAGAGCGGCAAGTTCAAGTGCAATGCCAGAGACCTGCTCAACCCGGAGGGCATGGCGCGCGCCTTTCTCAACAGCTTGCTGGTCACCATACCATCCACGATTCTGCCCATACTGTTCGCCGCTTTTGCCGCCTACGCCTTTGCCTGGCTGCACTTTCCGGGGCGCATGTGGATGTTCGCTCTCCTGGTGGGGCTGCAGATCGTACCCTTGCAGATGACGCTGGTGCCCATCGCCCAGCTGTACAGCAAGCTCGGATTGTCGAGCACCTATGTCGGCATCTGGCTGTTCCACACAGGCTTTGGACTGCCCTACGCTATCTACCTGCTGCGGAACTTTCTAGGCGGGCTGCCCCGCGACCTCTTTGAATCCATCTACCTGGACGGCGCCAACCACTGGACGGCCTTCTGGAAGCTAGCTGTCCCGCTGTCGGTACCGGCTATTGGCTCCCTGGCGATCTTTCAGTTCCTGTGGGTGTGGAACGACCTGCTGGTCGCAATCATCTTGCTGCCGACCAGCCCCGTGCTCACCTACCAGATCACCAACCTGATCGACCCAAGAGGTGGCAACTGGCACCTGCTCACCGCTGCGGCGTTCCTCTCCATGATTGTGCCCATGATCGTGTTTGTGGCCTTCCAGCGGTACTTTGTCCGTGGTCTGCTGGCCGGCGCAGTAAAGGGATAGAGTCTCTCGACACACACTCGGCCAGGAATACGGACATGCCAAGGCTGCCGCGCCGGGTACGGCCAGCACGGCAGCCTTTCCATCCCTTGTTCATAAAGGACGAGTATGAACCTTAGCAGCCGCGAGTTGTGGTACAAAGATGCGATTTTCTATGAGCTGTACGTTCGCGCCTTTCGCGACAGCAACGACGATGGGAAGGGCGACTTTCAAGGCCTCATCCGAAAGTTGGACTATCTCCAGGATTTGGGCGTTGACTGTGTCTGGCTGATGCCCATCTATGCCTCACCACTACGGGATGATGGGTACGACGTGTCTGACTTTGGCCGCTTCCATCCCGACTATGGGACCGTCGAAGATTTCCAGGTGCTCTTGGCAGAGGCGCATCGCCGAGGGCTGCGGATCATCACCGACCTGGTGATGAATCACACCTCTGACCAGCACCCCTGGTTCCAGGAATCCCGTTCCTCCAGGACATCGCCCAAGCGGGATTACTATGTGTGGAGCAAGACAGCTCAAGAATATCTTGACGCTCGCATCATCTTCGTGGATACGGAGGATTCAAACTGGGCCTACGATGCCATCAGCGGGGAGTACTACTGGCATCGCTTCTTTTCACACCAGCCCGATCTCAACTTTGAAAACCCCGCCGTACAGCAGGCCATGATGGACGTGATGACCTACTGGCTGGACATGGGCATAGATGGATTCCGGGCCGATGCCGTGCCCTACCTGTATGAACGGGAAGGGACGAATTGCGAGAACCTTCCGGAGACCCACGGCTACTTGAAGCGGGTGCGGAGGCTGATAGACGAACGCTACGAGGGAAGGATCTTGCTCGCTGAAGCCAACCAATGGCCTGAGGACGTGCGGCCGTACTTCGGCGACGGTGATGAGTTCCACATGGCTTTTCACTTTCCCGTCATGCCACGCCTGTACATGGCGTTGCACAGGCAGGATCGGGCCCCCATTGTGAAGATCATGAAGCGCACACCTGACATCCCCGAGACCTGCCAGTGGTGCACCTTTCTTCGCAATCACGACGAACTGACGCTGGAGATGGTGACGCCTGAGGAACGGGAGGCCATGTGGGAAGCGTATGCCCCGCAGCCCGAGATGCGGCTGAACCTGGGCATCCGCCGCCGCCTGGCTCCGCTGCTCGACAACGACCGGCGTCGAATCGAGCTAATGAACTCGCTCCTGCTCACGCTGCCCGGTTCGCCAATCATATACTACGGTGACGAGATCGGAATGGGGGACAACATCACGCTGCCAGATCGCAACGGTGTACGCACACCAATGCAGTGGTCCGCTGGCCCTCACGCTGGCTTCTGCAACGAGAACGTTTCGCGCACGTACAGCCCGGTGATCGATGACCCCATCTATGGCTACCGACAGGTCAATGTTGAGGCACAGCTAGGAGAAAGTGGTTCCCTGCTGAACTCTGTGCGCGAGCTCATACGCCGCCGCAAGGAGCATTCTGCGCTTGGCCACGGCAG
Organism: Anaerolineae bacterium; assembly: GCA_041549915.1. Lineage (GTDB taxonomy): Bacteria > Chloroflexota > Anaerolineae > UBA2200 > UBA2200 > JBFEPU01. The sequence continues at coordinate 3,982 of JBFEPU010000187.1, forward strand.
CTGTGAGTTTTTGGAATGCGCGAACCGTGCGGTCCTGATCCACCTTCGCCGCCTCGACGGGGAGGGCATCCTTGCCGTCCACAATCTCTCATCGTCGACGCAGCGCCCGGCACTTGACCTTCAAGGTTTCGCAGGCAGCCTGCCAGTGGAAATCCTCACGGGCACAACCTTCGCGCCGGTTTCGGACCGGCCTTATGAGCTCGTATTGGCGCCCTATCAGTATCTGTGGCTGCTGTTGAAAGAGCGACAAAGTTGACGCTTGGTGGTGCGTGCTCGGAGGCTTCGGGCCCGGATCGTGCACTCCATGGCCAGCGGGCTGGTCGGTGGGCTCAGGCCCACATCACGTCTCGGCTGAGCCGCCCTCGCTGCAGGCCAAGCGGTCGCAGGACGCTCCTTGCACTTGTGCTTCCCATTCTCTGTAGACACAACCGCAGGAGCGCTGCTGACACCTATTACAGCAGGACGAGAGAAGAAATGAAGAGTCGGGACATGGTGGCTCCGCTAATGTTCTTTGCGCTGTCGCTGGCGGCCTGCGCATCCGCAGCTACGCCGATGCCAACCTCCAGACCAAGGCGCTCGGCGCCATCCCCAACCACAGCCCCGCCTACGCTAGGGACCCCGAAGAACCCCATCGTCCTGTCGATGGTTCCCTCGGGTGACACCGAGGAAATCCTGCAGGGTGGCGAAGAGATCACCCAATTGCTGTCGGACAAGACCGGGCTGTCGTTCGAGGTCAACGTGGCGACCAGCTACGCGGCAGTGGTCGAGGCGATGGGCACTGGCAAGGCGCACATGTCCACGTTGGCGACGTTCTCGTACTTGCTCGCACACGAGAAGTACGGCGTCGATGTCGCGTTGGTCGGCGCGTGGTATGGCTCCCCGTACTGCAAGGCGCAGATCATTGCCGGGGCAGACACCGGCATCACGAAGCTGGAAGACATCGCCGGCAAGACGATGTGTTGGGTGGACGCCGTATCGACCAGTGGCTACATCGTGCCTCGAGTGATGCTCAAAGCGGCCGGTGTTGATCCCGACACGGATCTGGCACAGCAAATTGAAACGGGCAGTCCAAAAAACGCGGTGCTTGGGGTATATGGCGGCGACTGCGACGCTGGTGCCACCTACGTGGATGCCCGCGAGAGCGTCGCCGACGACTTTCCCGATGTCACCGACAAGGTTATCGTGATCGCCGAGTCAGCAGAGATCCCCAACGACGGCCTGCAGTTCATAGCTGACTTTCCGGCAGACCTGAGAGCTGACATCGTGCAAGCCTTCCTTGAGATCGCGGAAACCGATGAAGGCAAAGCGGCCATGGAAAACGCATACCAGTGGTCGGAAGTGATCGAGAAGGATGACAGCTTCTACGATGGCTTGCGCGCAACACTGTTGGCTTCTGGGATTGACATCGCTGAGCTGGGAACGCTGACCACGATCCCAACCGGCCACGAGATCGACTGCATGGGTGCCGAGGGTGAGCAAGTGTCCGTGCTCTACCAGTGGTCTGGCGCAGAGGAGGAGAAGATCAACGCTGTCCTCAAGCCGCTGCTGGACGCCTGTGGCATCAGCGTCGTCGCCCAGACCACCCGCGACGAAGCCGTGCTGGACACCAAGGCCAAGAGCGAGCCGCCTGACGTGCTCTTCTGGCCCAGCACTGCCCCGCTGACCCTCTACACCGACCTGCTCAAAGATCTCGACGCCGTCGGTGCCGATGCGGCCAACTACGCCGACTACTGGAAGACCATGGGCTCCATGGACGGCCGCTGGCTCGCTGTCCCCGTCAAGGCCGACATCAAGAC
>JBFEPU010000188.1:0-5774 GCA_041549915.1 Anaerolineae bacterium
AGAATGGATTTGAGCGTGGTCGTCTTGCCCGCCCCGTTCCGCCCCAGCAGGACGGTTATGCTGCCTTCCGGCACCTCAACCGACACACCTTCAAGGATGTGGAACTGTCCAATGAAAGTGTGAATGTCGTCGACTTTCAATACGTCGGTCATTGCTTCACCTCGGAGAGATCCCCATACAGCTCGCCCAGGTATGCCGATTGCACGGCTTCATTGGCTGAAATATCGGCCGGCCTGCCCTGGGCCAGGATCTGGCCTTGATGCATGACCGTGATCCAGTCAGATACATTCATCACCACGTCCATCTTATGCTCGACGAGCATGATGGTCTTGTCTCCCTGCCTGCGTATCTGCTCGATCACCGCCACCAGGAGCGGGATTTCCTCGCGCGCCATGCCGGCTGTGGGTTCATCCAGCAGCAGGAGCTCTGGGTCTGCAGCCAGGAGGATAGCTAGCTCCAGCTTGCGCTTTCCTCCGTGGGGCAGCATCAAGGCCGGCAGGCTTGCCTGCCCTGTCAGGCCAACCTGGTCGAGGATGTCGCGTGCAAGATCCTCGTACTGAGAGAAGTGCCGGAAATGCTGCCAGAACTTGAAACTGTCACCACCAAGAGCTTGCGCAGCCAGGCGGACGTTTTCCAGCACCGTCAGAGTGGGAAAGACATTGGTGATCTGGAAGGAGCGCCCGATGCCCAGGTGCGCCGTGCGGTGTGCCGGGAGGTCCGTGATGTCCCGCCCCTTGAAAAGCACTCGCCCGCTGGTCGGCGCGATGTTGCCACTGAGTAGGTTGAAGAATGTGGTCTTGCCAGCGCCATTGGGGCCGATGATCGCATGCAAGGAGCGTGCCCTGACCTTGAGGTTGACGTTGGCGACTGCCACCAGCCCGTCAAAGTCCTTGCGCAGATTGACAGTTTCGAGGATGATCTCGTCTTCCATGGGCCCAACTCCCCTAGGATCTGCCCCCAGCAGTCTGATCCGTGTTTGTGGCCTTTTCAACCGCGGCTTGTTCGATCGGACGTGTGGGCAGTAGAGCTACTCGCAGCTCTTGGCCATTCTCACCGTGAGTCTGCTCCATAGAAAGGCCGTGGGGAGAGGCGCACTCAGCACCTCTCCCCAGCTCGTATTCCCGTCTATGGACAGCGGTCCGCGTATGCGTCGGGCAGTTGGCACGGCGGAGCAGTCTCCAGTGGACTGTACTCCTTGAGCAGTTCTACGAACTTCAGGTCCGGATCGGTCACATTGTCGAGGCGCACAAAGTACAGCGGCTGCAGCGCGACGTGGTCGTGGGGGCGGATGATGGTCTTGCCCTTGGGCCCGTCGAACTCAAAGTTGTCCTCGTACACCGCGATCAGAGCATCCGCACTGGCATCGCCGTTGGTGGCCTCCATACCCTCCACGAGCATGATGGCAGCCATCATGCCACCGGCAGCCCACAGGTCAGGCGGGGTGCCGTATTCCTCGATGTGGCGCTGGACGAGCCAGTCGTTGATCTCGTTGTCGGGCAGGGTGTAGTGGTAGACCTGAATGCCGACCACGCCAACGGCATCAGCATAGCCTGCCGCCAGCGTCTGGTTGTCGCCCACACCGGTGCCGATGACCATTTCGTCAAAGACACCCAGCTGGCCCATCTGCTGGAACATGGGGGCGAATCCTGCGCCGGCCCAGGTGATGATGAGCGCTTCGGCTCCCGAGTCGAGGATCTGGTTGATGTAGGGGGTGAAATCGGTGGTGTCGAGGGGTGCAAAGATGGTGCCGCAGCCTTCGGGCGTGTCGTTGATGACGAACTCACCACCGCCGGCCTTGACCACAGGGTAGAAGGAGCAGGCTGAGCCATAGCCGAAAGCATAGTCCGGAGCGATCTGGACAAAGGTCTGGCCCATGTCGAGCAAGCCTGCCCCCATGACCAGCGCATCCTGGTAGCTGGTGCGGCTGGTGCGGAAGGTGTTGGGGCTGAAGTTGTCGGCAGTGATCTGTGGAGCAGCGGCAGGCTCGGCGATGAAGATGACATCGTTCTCTTCGACGACGGGCATGACCGCCAGGGCGACGCCCGAACTGATGTTGCCGACCAGGATCTCGGCACCCTCAGCCTCGATGAGCTCGCGAGCCTGGGACACGCCAGTCTCCGGATTGCTGGCGTTGTCCTTCTCGATGACGCGGATGGGTCGGCCAGCGACCTCCATCGTGCCGTTGGTGGCGTATTCCAGGCCGAGGTAAAAGCCCTGGGTCTGGCTGGGTCCGTAGATCGCCAGCGCCCCCGACTTGTCCGTCATCAGGCCGACAACCAGCTCTTCCTTCTCTGGCTCCGGGGTCGGCGCCTCGGTGGGAACCTCAGTCGGCACCTCCGTTGGCACTGCCGTGGGCGGCCGTGACGTTGGGGTAGGTGTAGCGGCTGGTGCGCACGCGGCCAGCAGCAGCGCCAGCCCAGTGATGACCGTGATCAACACCTGAATCGCGCTTCGCTTTGTGTTCACATTCTCCTCCTTCGCAGTTTTTCTGTTTGCGTATTCGTCTTCGTGGGACGTCGCTTGCTGTTCTCTCTCAGACCCAACCTCCTCTCAATGCCTGCTTCGGGATTGCTTTCGACGAATCGTCTCTCCGGGCTCCGGCAGCCGCCAGTATCACGTTGTCACACGACCGTGGGGATTCTAACTCTGCCGCCGCAAAAAGCCCAGCACGATGGAGTTGAAGATTTCTGGCTGTTCCCAGCACGTGGCGTGCCCGGACTGGGGAACAGCGTGCAGTTCCGCGCCCGTGATGTCCCCAGCGATGATTTCAGCATATTGCTGGCCCTTGAGAATGTCCTGCTCTCCAACGATGACACAGGTGGGCAATCGGATCTCGCCCAGACGCTGGGTGACATCAAAGGCCAGGAAGCACTCGCACAGACCGATCACCGCTCGATAGTCCAGCGTTGCGTAGCGGGACAGTGCTTGCGCCAGCAGGTCCTGGTGCTCGCGGATGAATTGCGCCGAAAAGTTCCATGGCACGGTGCTATTGAAAAAAAGTCCGTGCCGCTCCCGTTCGAGCGGCGTCGACCCAGCTTTCCACCACGATGCGCAGCTGTGCCCCCACGTGGCTCGCTGCATCGGCCACAACGAGGCTCTTGACCCTCTGAGGGTGGCGCAGGGCAAACATCAAGCTGATCTCGCCTCCATAGGAGATGCCACCGATGTGCGCCCGCTCGATTTCAAGTCCATCCAGCAGGCCGGCCAGGTCATCCGCGTGCTGCTCCATCGTGTACGGCCCGGGCGGATGGTCGGACTGCCACTGTCCCCGGCAGTCATACAGTATGAGGCGGTGCTGCGCTGACAGGGCGGGCACCTGCCAAGCCCAACTGGCGGTGCTCATCAGAATGCCGTTGGATAGCACCAGTGGGTCAGAGTGCTGCGGGCCGTGCAGTTCGTAGTATAGCCTGACGTCGTTGACCTGCAATGTGGGCATGCTGGCTATCTCGCTTGCACGTCCTTGACCAGCACCAGCGCCTCTCCCTCGCAGATGACCTCTTTGCCCACGTCCCTGCAAACCGTGCTCAGGTTCACCAGCTGCTTCCCCGGGCGCAGACGGATGACCTCTACCCGAGCATGGATCTCTTCGCCAGGGTGGGCCGGTTTGAGAAAGACAAGCCGCTGTTTCAAGTAGTTGGTTCCCCGCCCAGGGAGTCGGGTGCCGAGTAGCGTCGAGAACAGTCCGCCGAGCAGGACGCCAGGGATCACAGGCGCCACCAGACCCAGCCGCCGGGCATGGCTGGCATCGGTGAAGATTGGATTGGCATCTCCGGTCAGGTCTGCGTACTCGTCCACATCGGCCACCGTGAACTCGCGCTGCGTCTCTGCCGTTTGCCCGATCTCCAGGCCCTTGAGCGACACTCCCTCGCCCGCCTCGGACCCAGAGCCCACCCGTCGCTCGGGGCCACCTGAAATCAGCGTCGCACCAGGCAACCGTACCAGGGCACGCCCCTGAAGCCCAATGTCGCCATCAGGCTTGACAATACTCGTGGTGATATCAGCCAACCCGCTGGCCAGATCAGTCCCTGTGACCTGCAGCCTGATTGTCACTTGCTCACCGGCGTAGGTAGCAGCGGGAAACATCAACTCCTGCTCCAGCTGGAAAGAGCCCGGGCCGGGGAGACGCGTTCCCAGGACGGAGGAGACTGCGCCATAGAGCAGCATCCCGTGGGCGACCGTCCTGCCGAACGTCGTTCGAGCTGCAAACTCTGCGTCTACGTGGATCGGGTTGTCGTCGCCGCTCAAAGCCGCAAACCGGTAGAAATCCTCCTGGCTGAACACCCGCGTGACACTCTCTACCTGACCAACCCGCAGTGCGACGCTCATCTATGCTGGCTCTCTCCCGCGGTTGTCAGCGTACGCATTGTAGTGCACGACATCAGCCAAGGCAAGTTTGCCCTTTAGCAGCGCTGCCAGGCTGGCCGCATCGCCGCGGCGAAAGCCGGTGATGGCCTCCAGGGGTTGTACCGGGCGCTCCTTCGGCGGTTCCTCGTGATAGCCCAACGGCGTCACAGCGATGACCTCGACCTTGCCAGGAATACCCAGCAAGTGCTTCAGCGGGCTTTGCCCTTGGTCCATCATCGGGCTGCCAAACCAGCGCGTGCCCAGGCCCAGATCGGTGGCCGCTGCCATCAGGTTGGCCATCGCTGCGCCCAGGCTGCACAGATCCCAGTCCCGGACCACGTGGCCATACTCGGGCGCAGCCAGTTCGGCGCGTTGGTGGCGGCAGAGCACGATGAAGCAAGGTGCGTCGGCAAGCTCGTCGTACAAGCGCATCAGGCGGGCGAGGAATGCCTCCGGTGTTCCGAGCAGACGACGGAAGACAAACTCCTCCTGCGTGCGCACCAGGTATTCCGCAACGCGCCGCGCAAGCCGTGTCTCGGTCACGACCACAAACTCCCACGGCTGGGTGTTGGCCGTGCTCGGCGCGGAGACGGCCGCACGCAGCACTTGCTCGATCTTCTCCGGCTCCACCGGGGCAGGTCGGTAGCGCAACACACCGTGGCGGCTGGTGAGGGCCCGCAGCGTCTCCACAAGTCACTCCCCGAACCGCTCGCGCAGCTCCCGCTTGAGAACCTTGCCAGCTGCTGTCCGTGGTAGCGCATCGACGAAGGTGACCGACTTGGGTATCTTGAAGCTGGCGAGCTTACCCTGGCAGAAGGCGATGACCTCCTCTTGGGTGAGCGTGCGGCCCTCCTTTACCACGATGATTGCCTTGCCTACCTCCTGCCACTTTGGATGGGACACGCCGATCACGGCTGCCTCGGCCACTGCCGGATGCTGGTAGATCACGTTCTCCACCTCGGCTGGGTAGACATTCTCCCCGCCAGAGATGAACATGTCTTTCCAGCGATCTACGATGTAGTAAAACCCTTCGTCGTCGTACTGGGCCGCGTCGCCCGAGTGGAGCCAGTCGTCCACAATGGACTCAGCGGTAGCCTCCGGGCGATTCCAGTAGCCGGTCGTGACATTCCCGCCCCGGATGCACAGCTCGCCCACCTCGTTGGGCCCCAGTACGTTTCGCTCACGATCCATAATGCACACGTCCGTATGAAGCACCGGCTTGCCCACCGATCCTGCCTTGCGCACGGCGTCTTCTTCGGAGATTAAGAACACAGTGGGTCCAGTCTCGGTCATGCCAAACCCCTGCTGGATGATGATCCCTTTCTCAGCAAATTGGTGCACCAGGGCAGGCGGCAGCGCCGATCCTCCGCTGGCCCAGCTGCGCACGCCGGACAGGTCGTAATTGCTGAAACCTGGAAACTCAGCGAGCA
>JBFEPU010000189.1:0-5773 GCA_041549915.1 Anaerolineae bacterium
CTGGAACTCGTTGATCAGCGGGACGTTCTTCTCCGGAGGATCGAGCAGAGACAGGCGCTGACGGCGCACTGCCACCCCCGGCGGCGCAAGGATGTACTGCGCGTAGAAACTCTGAAAGGAGCGCGAGCTGCCTCTGGGCGAGCCAATATGCGTCTGCCGGTAGCCTACCCCGCGGTCCAAGAGTGGCGCCCACACACCCCGACCACGCCCATTCGTCGCCGCATACATGCACGCCGTGGCCGGGTCGAAGTAGAATGGACATGGTCTGGCCGTGCTGCCGCTGTTGCGCACGAGTAGGCAGCGCTCTAGCGGCTGAGACTTTGACACGTAGTAGAGAGGATCGCGCTGGATCTGCCCCCGTTCGAGCATAGGGAGCTTGGCCAGATCCTCAGCACGAAGAAAGTCCGTGGGAGCAAGCCGGAGGCGGTCCATTGTCTCGCGGTAGTACGGTACAGAGCGATAGGCATATGCGACAATGTTGCGCACGCGGCGCGATTGGTCCCTCTCGATGGCAGCCAGTGACCTGTACGGGTAGCGTCCCTGCCCACGGAGGTGCCAGGCTGCATACGCCGTCCAATATAGACGATCTAGCAGCACCATGTGCTTTCCCTCGCTGCTTATATCAAGAGGCGCACCAACTGGAAGCACTCGGCCGCCTGAAGGCCTACGCCCACACCGCGCTCTTGGGCCTGCAGGCGCAGTGCGTCTAAAGAGCGCGGGTGTGGAAATTCGTGTATCTGTGTCTTGTAGCAGCTCATGGCCTCCAGCTTCAGCTCCAGGTAATCCGAGATATCCACAAAGACGTTGGGCACAAAAGCGGGCGCACCAGCCGGCAGGCCGTACCGGCTCGTGGCGGCGATCTCGTAGCACATCAGGCGCCGCACCGCGTTGCCTTGCAGCGGCCGTGTGGCTACCAGCGTGCTGTCATACACCAACCGATGATCCAGGTTGATATCACTGGGCGGCGTAGTGTACACCACCTCGGGTTCGACCTGATCCACGATGCGCTGCAGTGCGGAGCTGAGCTCCACATACGGCACGGTGTTCAGCTTCACCGTAGGAAAGCCGCAGAAGAACACGTCCCGGATACCTAACACCCGCTGCACTTCAAAGACCTGCTCACGGGCCAGCCGAAGATCCTCCTGACTCCGCATCGGCTCCCATCCCTGGGTCACAATGCCCCAGTAGACGTCATCTCCCTCAGCAACGTGACGCGCGATAGTGCCGCCCGCACCGATCGTTTCATCGTCCGGATGAGCCGCAATGACCAGAACCCGCAACGCGTCCGCTCCTCTCGCTGCCCAGGGCTAGCTCCCCTCACCCTCCGGCATGACGACCTCACGGGCGTCCCGCCGCCCCAGCACGACAGGGATAGCTCGCAACAGGATCTCGAAATCCAAGCGCAAAGACCAATTCTCCACATACTGCACGTGCAGTTCCACGCGTTGCTCCACCGGAATCGAGCGCCGACCCTGGAAGGAGGCTAGGCAGACCACACCGGGCCGCATGGCGAACACCTTGCGCTGCCGTTCGTCATAATCCCTGACGTGCACCGGTCTGCGCGGTCGTGGCCCCACGATACTCATGTCGCCTTTCAGGATGTTGATCGCCTGCGGCAGCTCGTCCAGCCCATAGTCGCGCAAGAACTGGCCTACCCTGGTGACCCTTGCTTCTTCGGCGGAGTCCCAGTGGATGGGGTCATACCCACGCGGGGCAACGGTCATCGTCCTGAACTTGTACAAGGAAAAGGGCTTCTGGCCCTTGCCCACCCGTTCTTGTACGAACAGCGCTGGTCCGGGCGACGACCGCTTCACCAGGAGAGCAATGACCACCAGCAAAGGCCAGCCGAAGACAAGTACAACCAGGCTGAGAACCATGTCGATCAGGCGCTTGGCGGCCAGCGGAACTCCGCGCATACGGCTTCTATCTCTCCTCACCGTGCACGGGCGCCTCTGAGCAGCGCTCGCACCCCTGAACACCGCTAGTCAACAGACACAGCAACAGATTCCCCTCTCGTCCTCCTCAGATGGGGCGAAAGCACAGCACGAGCCTTTCCTCCGGGGGTCCGTTCGACGTCCTGCACAAACTGCACCTCTACTGTGACATCTTCCCCCAGCACCTTCCGGAACGCTTCCGCCATCTGTCTCCTCGTCGCCTCGCGATCACACTCATCGGAGACCACCAGTGCGACTCGCAAGTGATGCAGCGTATCCTGCACAACCTGATACTGCCAGACATGCGGATGGTGCTCCGGCTCGCCTGGAATCGCCATGGCATGCAGCAGCCGCCCCGAAGGCAGCTCAAGCCATTCATCGTTGCGCCCCTGCACCATGGATAGCAGCGGCAGAGATCGTCCGCAGGTACAGCCATGGGGCAGCCAGGCCGCCACATCGCCAAGCCGGTAGTTCAACAGCACGGTACCCCGGTTGATCAGATTGGAGATCACCACGTCACCGCTCTCCCCATGCGGCACCGTGTTGCCCTCTGCATCCACGATGCGCACCACGCAAAAGTCGAGGTTCTGGTGCAGACCCATATGCTCCTGGCACTCGAAAGCGATGTTGGAGGCTTCGGTGGCCTGGTAGCTGCCAAACACGGGTATTCCAAACGAATCCGAGATGCGCCGCCTCACCGAGTCAGGCATGGCGTCAGAAGAATAGAGCAACACCTTCGGCCGGTGGAATGGTTCGCCTGTGGCCTCCACGTGGTGAAAGAGCATCGCCGCGTACGAACCATAGCAATGGAGCACGTGCGGCTTGAAGGCATTGATCTGTGCCACGTGCTCCTCTACGGAGTCGCGAATACTCAGAGTCTGCCTCTGGAGACCAATGCCGCGCGGGAGCAGCAGTTGCTCCTGGTAGAACCCCTGCAGCCAGTCCGCCGTGCCCTGCGGCGCTACGATGATCGTCTTGCGGTAGCCGGCTGGTCGACCCACCAGATTGATCCACGCAGCGCGCGAGCGTGCCTTGTGGGCGGCATCACTCAGGATGTCACGTGTATCGCGCCGGATGGTGCAGGGTCTCCCGGTGCTTCCCCCGCTGGCCAATGGATAGTAACGTCCTTCCGGTTGCGCGGTGGAAACGAAGCGACCAGGATCGCTCTGCAGTTGACTGCGCTCCAATACGGGGAGCTTGGCCAGATCGTCGGCACATTGAAAGTCGGCCGGGCGGAGGCCCAGCCGGTTCATCGTCTCGCGATAGTAGGGCACGAAGCGATATGCATACGAAACCATGCGCTGCACATTGCGCCGCTGGCCCGCCTTGATCGCTTCGAGTGGCTGGTAGGGATAGCGGGCCTGCCCGCGCGTGCGAAGGGCCAGATAGGCCGTCCAGTACAGGCGACGAAACAGCACTTGGCCTCCTTCAGAGCTAAGACTGGCTGCTCGAAGCCAGCCGACTAGTAGACATCCGAATCCCCCATGGTCAGGTACCAGCTACGGTAGTCGTAAACCAAGTGTGCGGAAAACTCGCGGCGCAAGACCAGGCCGGTGAAGTAGGTGACCGGCTCTTGATTGCAAAAGCCTCGCTTCTCCAACTCCCAATGCAGAGGATGATTTACGTTGAGCCACATGCTGAGCGCAGACGCACCGTCCCGGCGAGCGATCTCGATTGCCCGTGAGATCAGATGAAGGCCAACCTCTGCTTCTTTGACGCTGAGCAGATCCACCACATGGACCTGCTGGCCAAAGCGCTTGCACACTGCATATCCCAGCAGTTCTTCGTTATCCTCACAGGCCAGGATGCGGTACTGTACGGTCGGGTTCTGGACATACCGCCACTGCAGGTGCGCCCGGTCCCGGCGGGCAATGATTGGGTGGTCATCCTTGACCCGCTGCCACAAGCGGTCAAAGCGTGCGTCGAATTGTGACAGCTCCACAACCCGCCTCACAGCCGGAAACGCCCTCTCAGCACCCAACCTCAGGCAAAAGGTTGGCACCTCGTGAATATCGACGTATCCGATATCTCTGACAATAATACGATGGGAATACGAGTTGGGCAAGCCGATGGCAATCGCCGCACCCTGCTGAGCCAGCCGCTGCAGCTGCCTGTGCGTCAGCGCGGCGTACAGGCCACGACCACGGTATTCAGGACGGGTCATGATCCCTCCGCCGAGTCCGGCGAGCCGCTCTTGCCCCTCGACGCACAGTGCAAAAAGGCTCTGGGCGCGGTGCGCGACCAACACCTCTCCTTGCCAAGCCAGGTCAATCAACGCCGGCCCAGCCGGGTTGTCCTGGTAGCGCCACCGCCGGCGCGCCTCCGGCAGCGGGCGGCCGAAACTCAGCTGGAACAGTTCTCGGATCTGCGCCTCGTCGCCGGCTTGATACGGCCGGATGTCGAATTCTGGGTCAGCTGCCCGCCCTCCTTCGGTCCTCATCCACCCCTCGCTCAAGCCGATCCCAGTGCTTCTCGATACAGCCTCTCGGTATGTTCCAGCACCTTGTCCAGTGCATAGCGCTCCAGGACCTTGTGGCGTCCTGTTCGCCCCATCGCCGCAGCCTCTTGTGGATGGGCCACCATCCAGCGCATGGCCTCCGCCAGTGCCTGTGTGTCCTTCAGCGGTACCAGAATCCCTCCGCCGGCCTGCAGAAGGTCACGAGTTCCCCTCACATCTGTGCCGATCACAGGAACCTCCATAGCCAGAGATTCCATCACGCAAACCGGAAGACCCTCGGTCGTCGAAGTCAGCACCGTTGCCCGCGAGGCACGGATCCACACTGCAATGTCGGTGCGGTAGCCAAGAAAGTGCGTTTGCTCGGCCACACCCAGCCTGTCCGCGGCCGCGCGGACCTGCCCCACGAGCTCCCCTGAACCTGCCAGAGCCAGGTGCGCCCCGGGATCGCCCAGACGGGCGAGGGCACGGACTGCGTCCTCCTGGCGCTTGCGGTCAGTGAACTCGCCAACGGTGAGAAACAGCACATCGCTCTCCCTCAGGCCGAGCGCTTGCCTTGCTTTGACCACATCCCCGCGGTCGATGCGCAGCGGATCAAAGCGGGCCGAGTCTATGCCGACCCCCGGCACATACCTCACCCGTTGCGGTGCTACGAGACCATAGTGTATGGCCGCTGCCTCATCTTCCCGGTTGATCACCACCAAAAAGTCCGTCCACCTGCCGGCCGTCTTCTCCAGCAGCACGCGCCAAGCACGCTTCAGGGAAGACTGCTCCTTGCGCACCGTGAGTCCGTGAGCGGTAAAGATCACTGTGCTCTGGGGGCTGAACAGCCGTGCCGCCAGCCTGGTGAGCCAGCCCGCGACGGAAGTGTGAACGTCGATAAGGTCAAACGTGTTTCGCTTCAGCACAGATCTGAGCTGCCACATAGCCTTCAGGTTGGAGGGTCGCATCGGGTACCTGGCGAAAGCTATCTCGTGGCGGCGCAATCCCAGAGCCTCCAGTCGCCCCGCCGCGGTCGTGCTGCTCGAACGACAAGCCAGCTCGACATCCAGGCCCATCTCCTTGAGCTGCAGGATACGCGGTCGGGCGTGGCCCGCCAGCGTCCGGTCTATGGTCGCAACAACCAGCGCCCGGGCCATCAAGTACCTTCCAGCGGCGCAGTCGCTGCGTAGACGTGCGCCCTGCTCTTCAACCACAGTACCAAGCCTGAGATCAGCGCGAAGATGGAGACAAAGAAACCAGGGAAGAACTGGTAGGCGAGATAAATCGACAGTACGCTTATGACCAGCGTCCTGGCGGCCGCCCCCAAATGCAGTGGGGCTTGTCCCATCAGGCGCACAGCCCCCGCGAGTACAAGCAGGTGGAATAGCAGATAAGGAATGCC
>JBFEPU010000190.1:0-5708 GCA_041549915.1 Anaerolineae bacterium
AGCCGGTCTCCAGTGGTGGCTGGAGCAGCGTGATGCGGTAGTCGCCAATGTGTCGAAAGCCGAGGGCAGCATAGGCCCTTTGCGCGGGGATGTTGCTCTCTCCTGTGAACAAGATCGCCTGGTGGACACCTTCGCGATGTGCATCCAGAAGCGAAACAGCGACCACGGAGCGACCGTATCCTCGCCCACGAAGCTCAGGAGGTGTCCAGACGCCTCCAACCTGGACAGCCTCCTCGATTGCTGTATTGAAGGAACTGCAAGCCACTGGCTGACCGTGCTCCTCAAGCACCCAGGTGCGGCCTTCCGCCAACGAGCGTTCGGCCGATGCTCGACAGCTCTGCACCAGCTGCGGACCGTCCTTCTCCCCAAGCGCCTCCACCGAGTAGGCAGCTGTCCACCTGGTGATCAGCTCAACGTCACGCGGCTCAATCCGCCGCCCACTCACTGTGCCCGAGCCTAGAATGCCCGGCACAATCAGGTCGTGCAGCCGCAGGCTGTAGAGATTCTCGGACTCGTCCATTTGCATGGTTGACTCGTCAATCTGGAGTGCCTCTTTTGCCAAGGTGACCTGGTCATTTGGACCGATCAATCCAGATACCGGCCGTTGCGATGCCTCGACCACTGCCCGGCATAGGGAGTCCAGGTGAACGGGCGCCTGAAAGACAAGGTTGTGGTTCCAGTAGTGAGCTACAACTGCGGTGATGCTCTCCGCTTCGAGTGCTGCCGCGTAGGTCCCGGAATAGGGATGGCCATCGTCGATCAAGCCCGAGGTGCGCATATTGCCAATGAGAAACATGGAGGATTCAACCCGAGGCAGCAGAAAGGCTTCCAGCGCAGCCTCGTCACCGCGTTGGAGAACCCTGATCGCGTGTCTGCTCACCAACACTCCCTCAAGACGGCCAGTCCCCGCAAGATGGCCGTGATCCTGCCGAACCGAAACATGGCATCCGAGTGGCCATCGATCGCCTCGTCGGTCACTCGTTCGACTGTCATCGTACTTTTCCCTCGGCGGGCAGGGCAGCTACGCCGGCCTCCAGCTAGCGCTCCCTGGCGGACTGTGGTTGGCTATCTATTGCCACTCCGGAGCCTTGAGCCCGCGGGTGTGCATCTCCAGGCACATCTCGGCCAGGTGATGCTGGGTGTGGCGCAGCACGAAGGCGGCCCGGCTCAGCAAGGTCGAGCCGGTCCAGCGGAACAGCTCCTCTTGCGCCATCAGGTCAGCCTCGGCCAGAAAGTCGGCCCACTGCGCCTCCACGTCATCGAGGTAGGACAACAGATCGTCCTGCGAGGGCAGCTTGGAGGCGTCCTTGTCCTCCCAGTCCACGTCAAAGCGCTCGCCCTCACCCTGCCCTGCCTTGAGGGACGAGTAGAACCCAAGCGACCCGACCAGGTGCAATGCCAGCCCGGCCGGGCGTCGGCAGGCCACTTCTCCCTTGCGCCACTCTTCCGCGGGGTAGGCCTTGACCGCCCCACGGAACATGGCCAGAGCGCGTATGAACTGGTCGGCCAGGGCTTCAGCCTGCGGGTTGGCATCCAGGGCCTTCCACCAGTATGGAGGCGCATATAGCTCCCTGTACTCGGGCATTTCGTGCAGCGAGCTCAGGTCGGTATCCTGCTTCGACCAGGAGGTGAGGCTGGGGCGCAGGTCGAGAGCCTGGCGCAGCGCGGCGACGGCCTGGTCCTGGTTGCCCGTCAGGGCGAAGCTGCACGCCAAGTTGTAGTGTACCCCGCCCTGCCACTCGGGGCTGTCGTCCAGGGGGCCGACACGTTCTCCCCACTCCTTCCACAGCTGGCCGGCCCTGTTTGGCCACCCGTGCTCGCTGTAATATCCTGCTATGTGCACCAGCGGATGGGTGTAGCCGGTGCCGACGACCTCCTGCCACAGCGGGCGCTCCTCCGAATCGGAGGGCGGCTTGGCGAGCACATCCTGAGCGAGGGTGCTCACCGCGTCGACCAGCTGCCCGTGGGCCAGATCTGCGAAGGTCTGCACTTCATCCCAGGAGCAATCGCAGTAGCGCTCGAAGCAAGTGCGGTTGGCCTGCTCGAAGTGTGGTGGTGAGGGTGGTGGCTCCTCGCCGCGAGCGAGAGCTGCCAGGCGCTGAGCCCGGCTTTCCTTCCAATAGGCTATGTGCGCCAGGGCGTCCTTGGCACACCATTCTTCAAAGGTGCCGACTACCGCTCGATCCTCCTGCGAGAGCTCGTCGACAAAGGCCTGCGTGGACTTCTCTCCGAGCTCGAGGATAGCCAAGAGTTGCTCTTTCAGTGGCACGGTTCTCCCTCCTTGTGTGTTGTCATTCTCGGGCGTCTGCGGAGTGCGGAGCTGCTGTGCACTGTAGTGCTGTGAGCACCCGAGTCATGGTGGATTGTACTCGCGTCGCGCTACAGGCAGCAAATCGCAGTGGCACGCTGGCTTGACGTGGTGAAAGTGGCTGGCCTGGTCCAGCAGTCATCTCAGAGAAGCATCGTATGCTCTGGAAACTACACAGCTGCGGATTGACAGACGGCCGCCAATGGAGTATCATGCGATCCAATGCCGAGGCGGCGAAGCCAAGCTGCTTCACAGACTGCCGCACTCTTTCGGTCACAGTCTGGGCACACCGGCATAGTCCGGCCCTTTGACAGCACCTGGTGCTGGCCCCCGATGCCGGCAGCTCGAATCTCGCGGAGGTCCCATGCGCGTCATGTTGATCGAGCCTCCAAAGAAGGTGTGGGATCTGATGGGCGACTGCGTCACGCCGCCCCTGGGTCTGGCCTGGATCGCTGCTGTGTTGGAGCGGGAAGAGGGCGTGCAGGTCACCGTGCTGGACTGCAACGCCTCCGAGATGGGCTGGCGAGCACTGCGCCAGGCCATCGAGGAACAGCACCCCGATCTGGTGGGCGCGACAGCGATGACCCCCTACTTTCCCCCGGTTGTGCGCGCGATGCGCATTGCCAAGGAAGTGCAGCCCCGTACCGTGACTGTCCTCGGTGGCCACCACGTTACTTTCCTGGCTGAAGACGCGCTGCGCGAGCATCCGGAAGTAGACCTGGTGGTGTGCGGCGAAGGCGAGCGGGTGGTCATCGACCTGGTGCGCGCGCTGGCGGCTGGCCGCGACCTAGCCACCGTACCAGGGATTGCCTTCCGCCGCAACGGGCTGCAAGCCGCGGCGCCATCAACAATGCGAGACCGCGGCGACGATGTGCAGATCGTACGGACACCGGCCGCGGAACCGGTTGACCTCAGCGCCCTGCCCCTGCCTGCCTATCACCTCCTGCCCATGTCGGTGTATCGCTTTGAGTTTCTGGGCAACCCTTTCGCAGTGATGCAAGCCAGCCGCGGCTGTCCGCATCGCTGTACGTTCTGCTCTGAGTGGCCTTTCTGGGGTAGCTGGCGAGCTCGACCAGCCGAAGCAGTCGTGGAGGAAATCTCACTTCTCAGCGAGCGCTATCACTGCGAGTCGGTGTGGTTCGGCGACGACTGCTTCAATATGGATGGTGAGTTCATGGCCGCCATCTGTGAGGGCATCCTGCAGCGCGGCGTGGAGATCAACTGGTTCTATCAGGGCCGCGCTGACCTGGTGGTGAAGCACAAGGAGCTGCTGCCGCTCATGCGCCGCGCCGGCAACCGCATGACCCAAATCGGCATAGAGTCCTCAACGGAGGACGAGCTGGCCGACCTCAAGAAACGGCTGTCGCTGGAACGGGTGCGGGAGGCGGTGGAGCTCTTGAAGCAGCACGACATTGTCGGGCAAGGTTTGCTGATAATCGGCACGCCGACCGACAGCGCCCGCTCCATCCAGCACAAGCTCCGGTTCGCCAAGTGGCTTGACCTGGACTTTCCGATCTTCACGGTATACACGCCCTTCCCGGGCAGCGACGCGTACAGGGATGCGGTGGCACGAGGCTGGTTGGATCGCTCCCTCAGCTATGCTCACTTTGACATGGCGCACGTACTTCTACCTACCGAGCACCTGTCACTGCGCCAGGTCAGCAACTTGTACTTGTGGTGTCTGAACTCGTACTACCGGGACCCTATCAAGGTACTGCGCGGCATGTTTTCCGGTGGCGATTGGAAGCGCGCCGTCTGGCGCCACCTATTCTCCTATAATCTGAAGATGCAGGCAAAGACCGCATTTCGTTTTGCTCGTTGATTGCCATGGCATTGGCAGACGAGCAGCAGGTCGCACACCGGAGCGCTTCCTCCGGTACGGTGCTGTGACGGCCTGCCCGGAAAGGAGGCGAAAGTCCGCAATCAAAGATCCTAACACGCGATGATCACGTTCTTCGAATTGCGAAAGGAGAAGCACTCGTGAGTATGGAACCCGAACGCATGCGTGACGAAAAGGAAGAGAAGGATCGGGACGAGGGTCTGGGTGAGAAGTGGCGCCGCGATCCGATCGATGCTGCGGGGTGGGCGTTTTTCCTGATCTGGATTGGAGTGGTGCTGATCGCGGAGCAACTCGGCTATCTGGCCCGCTTTGAGATGGTGGAGACGTGGGCGATCATTATCATGGGCGCCGGTGTGCTCGTGCTGCTGCAGGTGCTCATCCGCCTGGCCATTCCCGCCTATCGCAAGCCGGTGCTGGGCAGCGCGATCTTCGGCCTGGTCCTGCTCGCGGTGGGATTGAATGACATCATCGAGGTGCGGTGGGAGCTGTTCGGCGCGCTGATGCTCATCATCGTGGGAGTGGCCGTCCTGGTGGCAGGTCTGCTGACCAGCAGAGAACCCTAGGGGCGGCGCGGTGCGGTCTGCGGACTGTCGAGCTGATCTCCGCGGTACGTAGATCCCTGTCAATGCGCGGGCTCGCCAGCTATCGCAGCATCAGTGCGACGCTTTCCCAGTCGCTGTTCAGGAAGCTGTCGAAGGCAAAGCGAAGTGGGTGATAGCCACGCTCGCGCCCCAGACAGCGGAAGTAGGGTTGGCCGTAGCACATCACCACATCGCCGATGCGATAGCGGGGCAGGATCGGTGTCGAGACGACCAGACTGCCCCGCTCGCCGCGGTACATGTCGTGTAACATCACCATCCCCCGCCTGGTTTGCGCTTCAAACAAGAGACCGTCGTAGTTGGGAACAACATAGGGTCGTTCGTCGCGCTGTTGGGCGAAGATGGCCTCTGTCGTGGCGTACATCTCTGCTAGATCGACGTCGCCGTAGAGAGCGCGCAGTGCAGGGCGATACCTGGTGAGGATACCGGCGACGCTGGTGGGCACCAGAACGCTCATCTGCCAGATGTCCTTGGGGTAGACCCCGTGGCGCCCTCTGCAGAACTCTCCAAACTTGAGCATGTTCTGCGCGACGCCGACCAGCATGGTCACTGGCTTGTCCTTGGCCCGCCGGTAGATCAGATCGAAGCGGCGTTCCCAGTCAAGGCGGGTCTGCCCGCTGCCAAGCGCATCGATCTCGTCCTGCGTCGGCACCAGCCGTAGTTGCGCACCTGGCGCGCCTTGTCTGGCGTACAAACCGGAGCTGTACCCGTAGCGGATCTGGCGGTCCCCTACGTTCAGTGTCCCGACCTCGGATGGGGACGTCTGGATGAGGCAGTATCCCTCGAGTAGGTCGTAGCGGCCCTTGCGGTGGACATAATTGAGCAGCGCACGCGGGCTGTAGCGAGCACGCAAGGCCAAGTCTGAGCGGGTCATGGGGATGTACCTGGACTCTCTGCCGGCAGCGCCGCGTGTCAGCGCCCAGCCCTCCACGGGCTCGGCGACTAGTGCCGCGGTATCGCC
>JBFEPU010000191.1:0-5704 GCA_041549915.1 Anaerolineae bacterium
AGCGTCAAGCCGGACTGTGTGAAGTAGCAGTGCAGTAGGATTGGCTCAAGGCCCGTCCATATCGGATATGGTGGAACCAGTTCGGTCAGGGCGCTTCTCTTCTGCGCGCGCTTCATTTCGCGCCAGGGAATTCAGGCGGTGCAAGACCGGGGTGTTGCCCCCGGGCCACCATTCGCCAACGGGTCGCTCCCCTCCAGGATGCGAGCCCTCACTGGCGCCTGCTCTGCGAACCTCCCAAACCGTCCTCCAGTCGCCGCAACAGGTCCAAGGTCGCCTCCATAATCTGCGCCTGCTGCACGTTACGGCTGATGGTGGCCTGATTGTCTCCACGCTGCGGACCGTACCAGCCGAACTGGGAGTGGTTGCCGCCTTCGATGGCCACGAACTGGGCATCACTTGGTAGGAGCGGGCGCGACCGCTCAATGTCCTGCAGCGAGGTCAACCCGTCTCGGGTCGCGTAGAGAGAGACCACCTGCACATTGCTGGTGGACAGGTCATCGCTGCCCGATGGATACGCCCCCCAGAGCACCAGGCCCTGGACGAGATCGGGATGCTTGCGCGCGAACTGAGCAGCCATCGCACCGCCCAGAGAGTGACCGCCGATGGCCCAGTACGCCACTTCCGGAAAGGCTTCCAGTACACCGCGGGCTCGGTCCGCACCCAATACGGCCAACTTGAGCGGCATGGGCACAATCGCTACCAGGTAGCCCTCGGAGGCGATGGCCTTGGCCGTGGGCGCATAAGCGCTTGGGTCAATCAGTCCGCCGGGGTAGACAACCAGTCCAACCCGAGGGGTACGGCCGAGCGGGCGGAACACCAGCCATTTCTCAGTTTCCACCGTGATCTGTGCGTCGGATTCCAGCGCTGCCAGGGCCTCGGGCATAGTCGTGGGTGCCATGGCGACCCAAGCCACAATTGTCAGCGCGCCGAGTGCGAGAAAAGCAAGCAGTACCAGCCACCAGCGACGTCTCAGTCTGTTCATCATCGCAAATCGCTCCAGGAGTGCAGTATTATTCCTCTCCAGTTCACCGTCGCCCAGTTAGCGCATTGGCGACCACTTCAAGTCATTGATGATGCTCTCGTAGGCTTGGGCATGCCCAGCGGGTGACTGTGTTCTGGCTAGCCGCCGGGCGGGCCGCGTTGTCACGGACAGTCATGTTTCAGTCAAATCCTTGAAGTACCGAACCAGGGGCAAACCCGTATACCCGGCTTTCTCATACGATCTTCTGGCCGGGGCGTGAGACGGGTCGCCGCCGGTCTCGACCTTTGCCATTCTCATCCCACTGTCCTTCATCTTGTTGAGCGCGAAGGTGTTCAGTTCTGTGCCTATTCCAAGATTCTGATACTCAGGATGGACGGCCAGCAATTGAACTTCTCCAACTGCATCTTTGACGTCTAGTTGGTAGGCCACAAAGCCAACAGCTTTGCCATCCTGTTCTGCCACCCAGACAATGGTTTTCTCACCATCCCTGCAGACCCCTTCGATGGCCTCTCTTTGACTGGTCCTCCAATCCGGCCAGATCAAGGTATAGAAATTGTGCCCCAATACTTGCTGAAATGACTCGAAGACGGGAGCCCATGCCAGTAATGACAATCGAACCACGTCTTCAATGTCGTCCTCGCAAACAGGTCGAATACGTACATCCATGATCATCGTCCTTTCGCAGCAGAGTGCGCAGACAAGCGAGTCTGACACAACGCTGTGTAGATCGCCAAGCTCAAGCGGCGATTTTGATACCGTGCTCCGCCCAAAGAAGTCTAGCAGTTGATGCACGTACGAGCAAACTCTGCTCTCGATGTGGACGGCCGGGGAACACAAATGGCTTTGCTTGAACTCGCTTGTCAAGACTCTCTGCTACAACTGTGTCTAGGTAAGCCCCTCTGCCGGCCGCCCAACCAGTGACTGGGCAGGATCCTCTCCCCAGGACACGACCTGCATCCGGCACATCCGTCCTGTTGCAGATGCCTCGAGAATGCGAGTTTGGCTTCAAAACACAGTGGGAGGGACAACCCGCATGTCCCGCCCACTTATGCGCGAGCTTCCAGCTGGCAAGAGAGTGCATGGGGGCGAGTTGACACGGTTCGCGTAGGGCGGTAGAATGGGACCTGAGAGCAAGAGTGCCCCCGGCTGCTGGCTGGTATGACCCAACTAGCCTGGCCCCAGGCTGTTCCGTGAGCCGGGCACGGACAGGACGGTTCAGACTATGCTGCGCGACTGTAGCGCAGCATGTTTTCTACATCTTCTCTGTATGACGCAGGACATCCATTGGACAAATGATCAAACAAGGAGGGGACGTGCCGAGAATCAGTCCATCCGATATCACGCCTGAGCGCGTCTATCTGTCCCGGCGGAACTTTATCACGGGCATGGGCGCTTTGCTTGTCAGCTCGTTGGTGCTCAGCGCTTGCGGCGGCCAAGAGCCCACGCCAGGCGCGGCTCCCACCACCGTGTCTCCCTCGTCGACCGCTGACACGGACGAACTGGGTCAGAGCCTGACGTCCTACGAGGCGATTACCAACTATAACAATTTCTATGAATTCAGCTTCCGAAAGGAGGGTGTGGCGCGCCTGGCTGCAGATTTCAAGACGTCTCCCTGGGAGGTGGAGGTAGCGGGGCTGGTCCACAACCCCAAGACCTTTGACCTGCAGGATTTGCTCGCATTCCCCCAGGAAGAGCGCGTATATCGACTTCGCTGTGTCGAAGCCTGGTCGATGGTCATCCCCTGGGTGGGCTTTCCATTGGCAAGACTGCTCAAAGAGGCCGAGCCTATGACCAAGGCCAAGTACGTACGCTTTGAGACTCTGTACGATCCGGAGCAAATGCCCGGTCAGAAGAGCCCCGTCTACCCTTGGCCTTACGTCGAAGGCTTGCGCCTGGATGAGGCCATGCACGACCTCACAATCCTAGCGACTGGCCTGTACGGCCGCTCGCTGACGCCCCAGAACGGCGCGCCTGTCCGGCTGGTTGTTCCCTGGAAGTATGGTTTCAAGAGCATCAAGTCTATCGTCAGGATAGAATTGGTGGAAGAGATGCCGGTGTCATTGTGGATGGCCAGTGCGCCTCACGAATATGGCTTCTTCGCCAACGTGAACCCCGAGGTGGACCACCCTCGCTGGTCCCAGGGCACAGAACGCCTGATCGGCGAAGGCAAGCGTATCAGAACCATGCTCTTCAATGGCTACGGTGAGCAAGTGGCTCACCTCTACGAGGGCCTGGACCTGCGCAAGTGGTACTGAGAGATTGGCTCAGGAGGAGCTGGCCGCAAGCCCTGACCCACGCCGCGGCGCTCCTGCCTCTGGCGAGGCTCCTGTGGGGCTATGCGCGTGGCGCGTTCATCGTAGATCCGGTGCGTGAAATCACAACCCTGACGGGCAGGACAGCGCTCATGTTGCTGGTGCTGACCTTGGCCTGCACCCCCCTGCACACCCTCTTCGGCCTCAAGTGGGTGCTGCGTGTTCGTAGGGCGCTGGGACTTTATGCCTTCTTGTACGCCGCCTTGCACTTTCTGACCTTCGTAGGACTCGACTACGGATTCCAGTTGGACTTGTTAGGTCCAGCCATCTTTGACCAGCTCTACGTTCTGCCTGGTTTCGGAGCTGGCCTGATCCTGCTCATCCTGGCCCTCACGTCCACACGGGGATGGCAGAAGCGACTGGGAAGGAACTGGAAACGGCTTCACCGACTGGTGTACTTGGCGGGCATCCTGGTGATTGTACATTTCCTGTGGCTGGTCAAAGACATCGGTGAGCCTCTACGTTACGGTGCCATCGTGGCGCTGCTGCTCCTATTGCGTGTGCCGCGCTTGCGAGACGCCGTCCGCAATGCTCGTCGTTCGACATTGGCTTTCATCCCCTAACCGTGGGAGCTCTGGGTCGGCGGCGATCGCGTTCGCGAAGGCGGGTTGCCAGGCTTCTAGCCGCTCTGTGCCCTGTGTCGGCAGCGGCATAAGTGGCGGGGACGAGCGACTGCGCCGCAACTGCCGGACCACGAACGAGCAGACGTTGCTCAGGTCGGTGAGGGAAAAGCCGATCCGGGACCGTCCTCCGTCGTCTATTCACCCCAGCCCACGGGAGACACACTGTTGTAGCCCGCGATGGGCTCCCGCTTTCCCTTCAGTTGGTAGTAGTCTTGCTCGTAGATGGAAAACGTACACAGGTCGATCGGCGTGACCTCTGAGGCATTCAGGTGGGTGATGCCTCCACACGCCTCGAGCGCCCCGGCAACCAGCTCTGAGCAGAAGAACTTGGTCAAGTCTTCGACGGCGTGAGTCGCTCGTTCCAGTACTGCGTGGTCATCCAGTTGGTCAAGGCCGGACATGATGGCCTGCGGCACGTCGTATGGTTTGCCCTTTTGCTGTAGAAGGAAATCGTGGAATCTCTGCCAATCCATTCTGGCGCGTACAGAATCCCGCAGCGGCAGCCACCACACCCTGCCATCATACCCTTGGATCCGCTCGCGCAGACCGCTGATCGTCACTCCCGTGAATCCATCGAGCGAGGTGGATTCAATGACCTGCAGGATCTCCCCCTGGGGCTCGCCCGGCGCTGGTCGGGGCTGGAGGACGACGCCCACGTGGGAGACGTTCGACCGAGTTGCGCGCTGGATGATCTCAGAGGCCGGCCCCTCCCCTGCAAAGGCGATCACATCGCCGGGTCTCATGTGATGGCGAACATCGTCGTACTTGGCACTTTTTAAGGCCATATCTCTTACCTTTCTAACTTGACCCCTCGTCTCCACTGTCTGCGCATCGGACGGCCTCCCTGTGGAGAGCGCAATCCGCCAGGCTGGCGCGAGCGCTACGCGGACGTGGAGCAGAGAACCTCCGGCTTCGCCGGCATGCGCAGCCAGCCGCAATCCTGCAGCCACACCGATGTGTTGCTCAACGGTTGTGGCTGGGAAGCAGTGTCTGTGGCGCCCATTGCGTCCCTCGTGGGCAGGCAATGGTTCTCGAGAATCGGGAAGCCATCCCCATGATAGCCCATAAGTGGCACACTGGCAATCGAGGATCAGCAGAGCTGGCCTGTGGGCTGCGTGCGCTCTGTGCAAAGGGGAAGGCGCAGCAGCTGCTAGTGTCGGCCGGCGTGCAGCGGCCAACCGCGGGAATGTGGAGGCGATCTAGCCCTTCTGCATCAACGGGGCGGCGCTTGGGGGGAGACAGGCATGGGCCGAGCGCTCCCGGCGCTGGCTGAGGGTTGTGCGCTGAGCGGCGCCGCCGGGGTGCGGTGGGGTTGCCTTCGTCCCGCCTCGGTTCGGCGGCGCCGCCAACCCGCCTCGCCCCGCTTTCGCGCAGCTTGCGCGGTCCGCTCCAGCGATCGGTTGGGCCCTCTAGAATGGCAAGGAACGGGACATTAGCCTCGCCGAGTGCGGCCAGCGGTCTTGAGCCAAGCTGCCGGGGCACACACCGCCGTCTGGGCTGACTGCATCTCGATCATGAAACAAGGCGAACACTCTGCCGGATCCCCGGTCAGCTTTGGCGAATGATCATGCTCAACAACATTGGCGGATATCTTGCCGGCAACGGAGGTTGGTATGATTGCAGCTCCCACGGGAGAGCAGTCATTCGCTCTTGGGTACCTTCCCTCCTCAGGAGGATAGTCGGGGTGCGGTACTACCTTGAGCACTAATCCACCATCAGTCAAACTGGGCGATCTTGTCGATCAGCACAACTACACCTGTGCTGAATCCTTCCGTATCACAAGCTGC
>JBFEPU010000192.1:0-5673 GCA_041549915.1 Anaerolineae bacterium
CATGTCCGCTCGCCGCTGACCTGCAATCTGCGACACGGTGTTTGCGCGACTTGCTACGGGCGTGACCTCGCCCGGCGCGGCAAGATCCAGATCGGTGAGGCCGTAGGGATCATTGCTGCCCAGTCCATTGGCGAACCTGGGACGCAGTTGACTTTGCGGACGTTCCACACCGGCGGCGTGGCTGGCGGCGAGGATATCACTCAGGGCTTGCCGCGCGTACAGGAGTTGCTCGAGGCTCGCAATCCTAAAGGTCAGGCCATCATGTCGGACCTCTCCGGTATGGTGCAGATTCGTTCTGAGGGTGACTTGCGCTGGGTGAAAGTGGTGGCCAGTGAGATGCTGCGCCACACCCACACGATACCAAAGAACTACAAGATCCTGGTCGAAGAGGGTGACACAGTCAAGGTTGGCGATCCTCTGGCCAGCCGAGGAAAGAAGCAGATCTTGTCCGAGGCTGCGGGGCAGGTGGTCATCGAGAATCGGGACATCGTGGTAAGCCGCGAGAAAAGGGAGGAGCACGAGCACGAGGTTCCCGTCGCTGCCCGTCTGCGTGTCGAGCAGGCAGACTCGATAGAGGCGGGAGATCAGATCACGGAAGGCGTCCTGAATCCACACGAAATCCTGAAGATCCTGGGTGTCGAGGCGCTGCGGCAGTACCTTGTGGAGGAGGTCCAACGGGTATACCGCACGCAGGGCGTCACAATCCACGACAAACATATCGAGATCATCATCCGACAGATGCTGCGCCGCGTTCGCGTCAACACTCAAGGAGACTCGCAGCTGCTGCCAGACGATCTGGTTGACAGCTTGGACTTTCAGCAGATCAACGACGAGGTCATGGCCGAAGGTGGCGAGCCGGCAACTGCACAGCCCGTGCTCTTGGGCATCACCAAGGCTGCGTTGAACACGGAGAGCTTCTTGTCGGCGGCCTCGTTCCAGCATACGATCAGCGTGCTGTCCAATGCAGCTATCGAAGGCAAGCGTGATGATCTTCATGGGCTCAAGGAGAGCGTGATCATTGGCAAGCTGATACCAGCGGGCACGGGTTTCCGCCGGCGCCAGGAGAAGCGTCAAGCTCTGGCTGCGGCCACTGCCTTGGCCATGCAGATGCACCTGCTCGGCGAGGTGGACCAGCCCTTGGAAGAGGCGGAGACAGTGATGGCAGGGGACATCGCCGATCCCCTTGGCGTCGCCACATCCAACCCGACGGGCAAGCCAGAGTCCTCTGACGAAGCTGTCACCGCAGAGGGCAGCTAGCGCCCACATATCGGCTGAGGAGTCTGAATCGGACATAGGTAGATGAACGCAACGTGGAAAACTCACTACCTGCTACAACGCCGCCGGAAGGACGATGGCATGGCCCTTCGCCTAGTCGGCGGGTTGTTGCTGCTCATCGCGCTTGTCACGACCCTGGTGGTGGTAGCGGGGTTTGGTGGCGTGTGGACAGTGTATGCCTACTACAGCCAGCAGGTGCCCTCCGCAGAGGAGATCGGTCAGAGCACGATCTCCTCTTTTAAGACCACAAAGATCTACGACCGTACCGGAGAGCATCTGCTGTACGAATTGCTGCCTCCAGAAGGGGGCGATCGCACCATTGTGCCGCTGCACAAGATACCGGAACATGTGCGCTACGCCACCATTGCCCTGGAAGACAAGACGTTCTATGAGAACCCGGCTGGCATCAACATTGAGGGCCTCCTCCGTGCTGCCATCAACAACCTGCGCGGCCTGCCGGTCCAGGGTGGCAGCTCGATTGCCCAACAGTTGATCCGCAACGTGGTGATGACACCTGAGGAGAGGTACAGCCGAACATACACACGCAAGATTAAGGAAGTGATCCTGGCCTTTGAGCTGACGCGGCAGTATCCGGGTGTGGAAGGCAAGGACAAAATCCTGGAGTGGTACCTGAACACCGTGTCCTACGGATTCCCCAATGGGATAGAAGCCGCGGCAGAGTTCTATTTCGGCAAGCGTGCGGAGGAGCTGTCTGTGGCCGAGGCGGCCATGCTGGCTCACCTGCCGAACGCACCATCGCTGAACCCCATTGACAGTCCAGTGGAAGCCAAGCAACGCCAGGAAGTTGTCCTGGATCAGATGTACCTCCAGGGGTACCTCACTGCAGATGAGACCTGGGCAGCTAAGGAGGAGAAGCTGACCGTCGTCTCCAAGCCATTTGACATCACGGCACCGCATTTTGTGATGTATGTGCGCAGGCTGCTGGAAGAGAAGTTTGGCCCAGAGGTGGTCTATCGTGCTGGGCTACGTGTCTACACTACCCTCGATCTCGATCTACAGACCCAAGCGGAGCGCATCGCCAACGAGCACGTTGACAGCGTTCGCGATAACAACGTGAGCAATGCGGCAGCCGTGGTGATCGATGCGCCCACAGGCGAGATTCTGACCATGGTCGGCAGCCTCGACTACTTCGATGCCGGTATTGACGGGCAGGTGAACGTGGCACTGTCCGCAAGGCAGCCTGGGTCGTCTTTCAAACCCTTTACCTATGTGACCGCGTTCGCTCAGGGTTACACGCCGGCCACGATGATCATGGACGTGCGCACCAGTTTCCCCGACGATCCCAACCCTCCGTACGTGCCTGAGAATCATGATCGGCGGTTCCATGGCCCGGTGCTGTTGCGACAGGCGCTAGCTCGCTCCCTCAACGTGCCGGCAGTGGGCGTCCTGTACTGGGCAGGGGTCAAGAACGTCCTGGACACTGCTCACCGAATGGGCATCAATACCCTGAACCGTGATTTCTATGGCCTCAGCTTGACGCTTGGTGGAGGAGAGGTGACCCTCCTTGACATGACCTATGCCTACAGCGTCTTTGCCAACGGTGGGGTGATGGTGGGTGAGCCTGTGCCTGCGGAAGATGTGAGGCCCGGCTTTCGCCAACTGAATCCTGTGGCTATTCTGAGGATTGAGGATGCACAGGGCAGCGTGGTGTACGAATACACCGAACCTCGGCGGCAAGAGATCGTCCGGCCTGAGCTGGCCTACCTGATTACCAGTATCCTGTCTGATCCGAATGCACGCCTGGGCACGTATAGCCCCGACAGCCCTGTCAACTTGAGCCCTGACGTGGCTGTCAAGACCGGGACGACGACCGACTACCGGGATGCCTGGACGATGGGCTACACGACACAATCGGTTGTGGGAGCGTGGGTCGGCAACAGCGACAACACTCCCATGGAAGGCATATATGGCAGCCGCGGCGCAGGGCCGATCTGGCGCGGGGTGATGGAACTGATGTTGGAAAGGCATCCCGATGTCGGATTCCCGGAGCCGCCCGGCGTGCTCTGGATGCAGATAGATGCGACGTCCGGCTTGCTACCCACAGAGCATACGACTCGCACGCGGCGTGAGGTGTTTGTAGGGGGCACCGAGCCAACCGAGCATGACAACGTGCATCGCGCATTCCGTATCTGCCGCGTCTCCGGCAAACTGGCGACCGGCTTTTGTCCGCTACATGAGGTGGAAGTTCGGGTCTTTGAAATTTATCCGCCTGGAGCCGGAGATTGGGTGCGAGAGGAGCAGATCCCACAGCCGCCAACGGAATACTGCGACATACACGGTCCTAGCGCCACAACTCTAGAGGTGGCTATCAACCAACCCGCCATGTACGCCCACATTTCGGGGCTGGTGCCCATCGTGGGCAATGCTCGCCCAGGCGACTTCCGGCTGTATCAGGTGCACTACGGGAAAGGATTGCAGCCTTCGGAGTGGAGTCCCATTGGTGGGGATCACTATAATCGGGTGGAGAACAACATCCTGGAGCACTGGGATCCCAGCTACGTGGAGGATGGACTGTACACACTGCGACTGACCGTTGTTGAGGGTAGTGGCAACCGGCGCGTGGCCAATGTCCATGTGATTGTGGACAAGACCCCGCCAGAGGTGGAGATCATCCATCCGTTGGACGGTGCCGTCTATACACAGAAGAGCGATGAGTGGGTAAACATCCAGGTACGGGCCCTTGACAGCTTTGCCATGGACAGAGTCGAGTTCTTCTTGGATGGGACGCCCATTGGCTTCAGCACTGTGGCCCCTTTTACGAAAAAGTGGACAATTGCCCTTTCTGATACCGTCCCACTCTTGAGCCTAGACCCAGCGGTCATCAGCAGCACAGCTGTGATCACGGTAGATGAACTGTACCTGCTAGAGGCACAAACCTTTTTCGATGGCACGGTGGTGACGGTGACTCGTTCCATCACCGATCATCACGTGATTACCAGGACGGCTGCCTACACCACAGGCTTTGGAATCATCGTTGGCACCGACGAGTATACGGAGACCCATGTCCTGCATGTAATCGGCTTTGACGCGGCTGGTAATCAGGCCGAGAGTGAAAGAGTCCGCATCTACACGATGCACGAGCCGAAGGAAGAGCCGAAAGAGACACCAACTCCTGCAGCCATGTTGCCAACGCAGCCCACAGCCTGGGGGCGTTTCGGGCGCACCAGAGATGACAACACCACGGCGCGGCCTGCTTACGGCGGGGCCCGGTCGCCACCTCAGGGATACGGATAACGGCACTTGAAGACCACAAGTCATTGTGGTCTTTTATCTATTGGGAGGGGTGACCATGAGCACCGGCTATGTGTACGACCCACTCTATCTTGAGCACGATGAGCCAGGCCATCCGGAGAATAGGGGGCGCCTGGAACAAACCATGAGGCACTTGCAGGATACGAGGCTCCTGGGCCGCATGACCCATCTCGGACCTCGAGACGCAACCGTCGACGAGCTTTCTGCTGTTCATCGCCCTGCTTACATCGATCGCGTTCGCTCGGCGGCTGAGACGGGGCGTGGCTGGCTGGATCCGGATACGTATGTGGGCGCTCGGTCCTACGATGCGGCCCTTCGCGCGGCAGGAGGCCTGTTGTGCGCTGTGGATGCTGTGCTGGCAGGCGAAGTGGATAACGCGTTCGCCCTGGTGAGACCGCCTGGCCACCATGCGGTTGCCGATCGCGCGATGGGGTTCTGTCTGTTCAACAATGTCGCCATAGCAGCGCGCCATGCCCTGCAGCAACACGGTTTGGGTCAAGTGCTCATTGTCGATTTTGACCTGCATCACGGAAACGGCACGCAGGAGGCATTCTACGAGGATAACCACGTCTTGTACTTCTCGACCCACCAGTATCCCTACTATCCTGGCACTGGTCACTGGCAGGAGACAGGGCGGGGTGCTGGAAAGGGCTATACGGTGAACGTGCCGTTGCCGGCTGGCGTTGGCGACGCTGGCTACCGGCAAGTGTTGGACAATGTCCTCGTGCCCGTAACACGGCGATTCCGACCACAGCTGATCCTGGCATCGGCAGGCTACGATGCCCACTGGTCGGATCCTCTGGGCATGATGCTCCTTTCTGTAGAGGGCTACGCCAACATCGCTGCCACCCTGACCGGACTCGCCAGTGAACTCTGTGACGGTCGACTTGTCTTGACGCTGGAGGGAGGGTATAACCTGGAGGCCCTGTCGTTGTGCATCGCGGCTACACTATCGGTGCTGTTGGGGGACCAAGAGGTAGAAGATCCCCTCGGGCCCGCGGTGCGGCGCGAGGAGTCGGTCGACGATGTGATCAGCGCTGTCAAACGCGAACACGAGCTTCCTTAGGAGCGAGT
This sequence comes from Anaerolineae bacterium, assembly GCA_041549915.1. Classification (GTDB taxonomy): domain Bacteria; phylum Chloroflexota; class Anaerolineae; order UBA2200; family UBA2200; genus JBFEPU01. Next base: position 5,623 of record JBFEPU010000192.1, read on the forward strand.
CCTGCGCTGCGAGCATCAAGTGAGCAGTGCGGTCCCGGCCCCTGCCGGTCG
>JBFEPU010000193.1:0-5621 GCA_041549915.1 Anaerolineae bacterium
CACTTTTGGTGGCACTGCTTTCACCCATTATGCTGTTCATCGCCGTTGTGATCAAAGCCACATCGTCTGGTCCAGCTGTCCTGGTTCAAGAGAGAGTTGGGCAAGGCGGGAGAGTTTTTCTCTTCTACAAGTTCCGGTCCATGTACGACAGTCCGGACCGTACGACAGATGAGCGATTTGCCAGGGACTATATCAATGGTGGACCCAACCCAGCAGCCAAATGGGAAGGGGTGTTCAAACCCGCCAATGACAAGCGCGTGACTCCCGTCGACCGGTTCCTGCGCAAGGCCAGCCTGGACGAACTGCCGCAGCTTTTCAACGTCCTCACAGGGGATATGAGCCTCGTGGGACCGAGACCTTCGATGCCCTATGAGGTAGAAGTGTATAAACCATGGCACTTCCGCCGCCTGGAGGTTCCACCCGGCCTGACGGGCCTTGCCCAGATCCGCGGCAGAAGCAATCTGACCTTCAGGGAGATTGTGAAGGTCGACCTCAACTATATCGACCGGCGCTCTTTCCTCATGGACCTCAGGATTCTGCTCAAGACCATTCCGGTTGTGCTCTCCGGCCGGGGGGCCAGATAGCTCAGCGTCGGCAACTACCCACCACCCACTCGAGAGGCTACTCATGAGACCACTTGGCCACAGGCATGGCCGCCATCCCAGCACAACCTGCAGGGTCCGCACCCTTCTGGGTGCCACGGTGTTCACGTGCCTCATTCTCGTCCTATCTGCCGCGCCTTTGGCAGGCACTGTGAATGCTCAGAGCCCATTGGCTCCGTTTCGCATCGATCCCAACCTGTCCCTGGACGTTGTGCTGAATGCGGGACAGGGCCTGGGGCAATGCCATTGGCTTGACCGCCAGGTGCTGTCAACGCCCTATGTCAGCTGGGCCTATGATTCCAGCGATTCCATCAGTGGCTGGTCGGCTATCGAACCCCAGCCGGGCGCCTATCACTGGGAACCTTTGGATGGCGAGATTGCCAAGGCCCGTCTGCTGGGCAAGCGCATCTGGATAGAGTTGCACACAGCAGAGGGACAGACGCCGGAGTGGGCAAGGGAAGCAGGAGTGGTACTTGTTGGCTCACGAGGCGGGACGCCCGTTCCGTGGAACGAGGCCTACCAGCGCCTGCTGCGGCGGGCCGTGCACGCGATGGCGGCGCGCTACGATGGTGATCCGACAGTGGAAGCCGTCAACCTGATGGCTGGCGGCTGCTACGGTGAGATGGTCATCTGCGCTGCGCAAGCCGATCGGCAGGCATGGGAGCAGGCCGGATACACAGACGAGCGGTTCATCGAGGCCGCCAAACAGATCATAGACATCTATCTGGAGGAGGACTACCAGTGGGAAGATGGTAGCCGCTCCCACGGTTTCCTGAAGACGCCCGTCGTGCTACAGCTTGGAAGCGGACTGTACGGACACACCATTACCGTCATCCAGCCAGTGGTTGACTACGCCATGTCTACATACGGCATGCGTGTATGGCTCAAGTACAACGGTCTGGGTGGCAGCTACGATATGGGTTGGCTCTACGACCAGTACGACAACGTCACCAGAGTAGGCTACGAGCCAGCGGGCAACAGCCTCGAGTTCTTGATGAAACCCGGCGACTATGTGAGGACAACTCTCGACCAGCACGCCAGCTACCTGTGCCTGCAGGATACCTACTTTGACATCGCCGATCCCAAATGGGAGGAGGCCCGTGAGCTTGCAGCGCGCTACCTGGGTACGCACGTCATCCTGCAGAGTTTTGAGGCCCCTGACCGAGTCGCTGCAGGGCAAGACTACCTCCTCACCACGAACTGGGTAAACAGAGGGACAACGCCATTGATGCGCCCCGAACGGCAGGGGGTGAAAGACGTTCCTGCTTCCTACGACTTACTTGTTGCATTCGTCGATCCCGCCACTGGCGAGCCAGCCTTCGAGCGCAGCTTCTCGCCGGCAGTGCCCACAACCAAGTGGTATACAGCACAGCCGGTGCGCATCGAGCAAGCGATCCCCATTCCCAGCTCAGTGCCCGGAGCGGAATATGAATTACGCATTGCGCTGGTGAATCCGTCGCTACCCGCAGACGATGAGCAGCGGTACTTCCACCTGACCAATGCCGACTTGCATGAGAACAAGGGGAGATACACCATCGGACAGATCGCAGTCGAGAAAGCCGCGCCAACAGCAACCGCCGCCCCCACGGCGACACCTGCCTACGGTGTGCCCGCGGCTGAGGGCAGCAACTGGCTGGCCCGGCTGATACGTGGCATCGTCGATTGGCTGCGCAGCTTGCTCGGTACTGGACGCTAGTTGTCTGGGCACCGGGAAGGTATAACGGGTGCAAAGTTGCGGTCCGGCATGGCTGACACTGCTCCGGCCACGGACCGAGGCTTCAGTGGCGGTCCCAGAAACGCAGGACGCTCTCCTTATCACGGGGCGCACAGCGAGTCGGGTCTTCACTCAGCCCCGTGGCGCGTTCCATGTAGTCTCAAGGTCGCTGCGCTCTCGGCGCTCGGCCCGGACGTACCTCTTTCGCTGATAGGCAGATACCAGTGATGTTTTTGCACAATCATTCTATCCTGGTCCAGCGTGGTTCGCCTTTGGTGGCACCCTCCCCTGAGAGAAGCATTCCACTGCGGTGAGATTCTAGATAAACAGAATGGGGGGTAGTTTGACAAGATGCTCAAGAAGAGGTATGGTTTAAACGTTTAACGCGACGCTTCGCTGGTGAGCGTCTTCTTGTCAACGGATGCCTAAGCGTCCAAGGCGAGGCAGAAGTGCCGACGATCAAAGACGTAGCAAAAGAGGCAAACGTCTCTGTTGCCACGGTGTCCTATGTGCTCAACGACACTGGCTCTGTGAGCGACGAGACACGCGAGCGAGTGCTGCGGGCCATCGAAAAGCTAGGCTACCGGCCCAACGTGATCGCCCGCGGGCTGCAGGCTCGCGAGAGTCGCATGATTGGCTACTCCTGGCGGCCCGTTCCCCCCAATCAGTTTCACCCCATCCTCGACAAGTTCATCCACAGCACTGCCGAGGCTGCCGCGCGGCGTGACTACCACGTGCTCACGTTTGCCTCACCGCAACCCTATGACGAGATTGACGTGTACCGCGAGATGGTGCGCACTGCCCGCGTGGACGGGTTCATCATCCCCAACACCAACCTGAACGACCGTCGCATCCGCTACCTGCTGGACGTAGGCTTTCCATTCGTGGCCTTCGGCCGCTCTGACCCCGAGTGGGATTTCGCCTGGGTGGATGTGGATGGAACGGCTGGCGTACAGGAAGCCGTGAACCACCTGCTGGAGCTGGGCCATCAGAGGATAGCCTGCCTGGCCTGGCCCGAGAACTCCTTCACGGGGCGCTACCGCCTTGAAGGGTACAGAAGCGCCATGGGTGCTGCCGGTCTGCGGGAGGAAGAGGGTTGGATTCTGCGTTGCGAGAACTTGTACAGGGCCGCCTACGATGCTGTGCATACCTGGCTGGCCCTCCCTCCTGATCGCCAACCTACGGCAGTAGTCGCCATGAGCGACCTGCTGGCGATTGGCGTCATGAACGCCGCCGACGACGCTGGTCTGGAGGTCGGGCGCGACCTGGCTGTGGTGGGCTTTGACGACGCACCTGTCACCGAGTATTTGCGACCACCCCTCACCAGCCTGCGCCAGCCAATAGCGGAGGTCGGGGAACTCACAGTGGCCATGTTGATTGACCTGATCCACGGCAAGCCCTCCTCACCAGCTCAGGTGCTGCTCAAGCCACGTCTCATAGTACGCGATTCGACCGCTCTCAGCGCTAGGTCTTGACCGAGGTGACTACACGTGAAGGAAACCGGGTGGGTCATCATCGAGGAGGACTTTGATCCACTGCGTCTGCACCATCACGAGACAGTCTTCGCAATAGGCAACCGCTATCTGGGGACGCGCGGCGCTCTCGAGGAGGGCTACCCTGGCTCGTGGCCAGCTACGTTCGTCCACGGCGTTTATGACGACGTGCCCATCGTCTACACCGAGCTGGCCAACTGTCCTGACTGGCTGCCCCTGGACATTATCATCGAAGACGAGCGTTTCCGGCTTGACCGGGGCCAAATACTGCACTACAAACGCTGGCTCGACCTGAGCCGGGGCGTACTCAGCCGCGACGTGCGCTGGCGCAGCCCTACCGGAAAGACCTGGGACCTACATTTCGAACGCTTTGCCAGCCTCGCCGATGCGCATGTGGTGGCTGTGAGATGTGGGATCACGCCACTGGGTTCTGGGGGCCGCATCGAGGTACAGGCCAGCATCAACAGCTATGCGGACAACCGGGGCCTGATGCACTGGGAGTGGATCGATCAAGGTGATGCTGGCGATACGACATGGCTGCATGTGCGCACTCGCCACTCGGCAATCGATCTGGGAATCGGCTGCCGCTTCCAGGTGCGTGGCGCTGGCGCGCGGGTGGACTCGTGCGGCTGCCGGGGCTATCCGACGCTTGCGGCCGACTTGCAGGTCGAAGCCGATCAAACCATCGTGTTGGACAAGCTGGTGACCGTTCTCACCTCGCGCGATGTGGAGGCACCTGCCCATGCAGCTCACGAGAAGGTAGCCGGGCTTGCGAACTATGAGACGCTGCTGGAGGCGCAGCAAAAGGCCTGGGAGGAGGTGTGGCGGACAAGCGATGTGGTGATAAACGGCGATCCTACGGCTCAACTGGCCGTACGTCACAACCTGTTCCATGTGTTGATTGCCGCGTCGCCAGCGGATGATCGGGTCAGCATACCGGCCAAGACGCTGTCTGGCTTTGGCTATCGAGGCCACGTCTTCTGGGACACGGAAATCTTCGTCGTTCCCTTTCTCACTTTCACCCAGCCCTCCCTGGCCCGCAACTTGCTTGCCTACCGCTACAATACTCTGACCGGAGCTCGCCGCAAGGCGGTGGCCAGGGGCTACGAGGGAGCGATGTTCGCCTGGGAGAGCGCTTACACGGGCGATGAGGTCACTCCTCGCTGGGTACCCGGTCCGCAAGGTGAAGAGCTTGTTCGAATCTGGCCAGGCGATATCGAGTTGCACATTAGCTCTGATGTGGCCTACGCAGTCTGGCAGTACTGGCGAGCCACAGGTGACGACGCTTTTCTCCATGATTACGGGGCGGAGATCATCCTCGACACTGCCGTGTTCTGGGGCAGCCGCGTTGAGTGGAACGACCAGCGCGCCCGGTATGAAATCAGGGATGTGATCGGCCCAGACGAGTACCACGAGCACGTGGACAACAATGCATTCACCAATCGAATGGTTCAGTGGCATTTGCAGACAGCTCTGGAGATGCTGGCCTGGTTGCGACAGCAGTATCCCGAACGGGCCGCCGATCTTGAGCGCCAGCTAGATCTGACTCCCGCTCGCCTGCACCACTGGGCCGATGTCATCGAGTGTGTGTTGGTGCTTCACGATCCTGAGACCGGCCTCTTCCAGCAGTTCGATGGTTACTTTGATCTGGAAGACACCAACCTGAGCGACTACGAACCGCGCAGCCAGTCGATTCAGGCGATCCTCGGCATTGAAGATACCAACAAGCAACAGGGACTGAAACAGCCCGATGTGCTGATGCTCCTCTATCTGCTGCGCGACCGCTACGATCGCGAGACGCTGCAGGCCAAC